>JAEUKU010000363.1 GCA_016794075.1 Rhodospirillaceae bacterium | reverse complement strand
CTGACGCCGCTCCACAGCACCGGAAGGCCGCTCGGCGCGGGCCCCGCGTCCGCGCCTCCAGGCCAGAAACGACAGCCCCGCCGCCAGGAGCACGAAGCCGACGGCATAGAGGAGGTAGGTGATGACCAGTCCCCGCCCGCGATTGGAATCCGGATCGGCATCGCACGGCGTCGGAAGCGTGCCGCTGTTTCAGGCGGCCCTGACCTTCACGGAATGAAGGGAAATCCCGAATGACCAAGCCGCGATGGCATTCTTGGGTGCAAGAACCCCGCGGACGACCCCGTCAACCTCCGCCGAACGCGCCAATGCTTCCATTAAGTGCAGCCCTGACCCAATTCACAAGCTAACCAGAAGAACTACTGAGCGTAGGTTCTTTCCGGATTGTTGTCCTATTTTAGTCGCTCAAGGATTGCCGGGTTTCATGGCTGGCGGCGCCGCGTTTCCGACCCGCGACAGATAGCTCTCCTGGGTGAAGGTCTCGATCGAGCCCGGCCGCACGGCCCGCACGGCTTGCATCGCCTGCCGCGCGTCGAGGCCGTATCTCATCAGGATCAGCGAGGCGACGGTGCCGGTGCGGCCGAGGCCGGCGTAGCAATGCAGGAACAGCCGCTCGCCCTGCCCCAGCGCGCTGTCGAGCCGCGGCCACAGATCGACCCAGGCGGTTTCGAAACGATGATCCGGCGGGGCGAGATTGGGGATTGGCAGATGCCGCCAGTCGACCCCGAGCGCTGAGAAATTCGCCGCGAGCGTCGCGGGCGGCGCGCCCACATAGGCAAGCTCGTCCGCCTCCATCAGCGTCAGCACCAGATGCGGCTTCCAGGCGGCGATGCGCTGCAGGTCGGCGAGCAGGCTGCCCGGTCGCGGCACCACCGCCCGCGGCGTCAGCCGGTGGCCGGGACAGCAGCCGAGCCCCAGCCGCCCGCCATTGGGCAAAGGCAGCTCGTTGAAGCTGTAGTCAAGCAGATCGGCCATGCGCAAATCATAGCGCCCAAAATCATTCGGCAAAAGCAACCCTGGCAAAAGAAAACCCGGCGCGGGACGAGCCGCGCCGGGGTGTTTCCGAACCCTTCCCGAGGGAGCGGGTTACATGCTCTTCGCCTTTTCCATGACCGCGTGGGTCCAGGCGCCTTCCGGCTTCACCGTGATGACCGGATCGGAGCCGCCGCTCATCAGGGTTTCGATGGTGCGCTCGTAGGCCGCCTCGTCGAGCCAGCCGGTGCCGTTCGCGTTGGCGCCGACCAGCTTGGCGATTTCGCCCATCATGCGCTTCTGGTGCTTTTCGGTCTGGGCGCCGGTCTCGTCGTTCTCGAGCACGATCATCGCCGCCTCGTCCGGGTTGGCGACGGCGTAGTCCCAGCCCTTCATCGAGGCCTTCAGGAAGCGCGCCAGCTTTTCGACCATGGCGTCGTCCTGCAGGGTCGCTTCCAGGGTGTAGAGGCCGTCCTCAAGGGTGGCCACGCCCTGGTCTTCGTATTTGAAGGTGGTCAGGTCCTCCGGCTTCATGCCGGCGTCGATCACCTGCCAATACTCGTTATAGGTCATGGTGGAGATGCAATCGGCCTGCTTCTGCAGCAGCGGGTCGACGTTGAAGCCCTGCTTCAGCACCTTGACGCCGCCGGCGCTGCCGTCGGTCTTGAGGCCCAGCTTGTTCATCCAGTTGAGGAACGGATATTCGTTGCCGCCGAACCAGACGCCGAGCGTCTTGCCGGCGAACTTGTCGGGCGAGGTCACGCCGCTGTCGTTGCGGCAGGTCAGCATCATGCCCGAGGTCTGGAACACCTGGGCGATGTTGACCAGCGGCACGCCCTTCTCGCGCGTCGCCATGGCCGAGGGCATCCAATCCACCACCACGTCGGCGCCGCCGCCGGCGATGACCTGGCTAGGGTTGATGTCGGGGCCGCCCGGCTTGATCGTCACGTCGAGGCCGACTTCGTCGTAGAAACCCTTGTCCTTGGCCACGAAATAGCCGGCGAATTGCGCCTGGGTAACCCATTTCAGCTGCAGGGTCAGCGCATCCGCCGCCTCGGCCGCGTTGGCCAGCAGCGCCATCAATGCCGCCGCCGCCACCGCGCCCGTCAACTTCCTTGCCGTCATATGTGCCTCCTTGTTTGTCGTTTCATCGGCTTCGGTAGGATGGATGCCAGAACGTGAAGCTGCGCTCGAGCACCGCCAGCATCCCGTAAGTGGCGGACCCGACCAGTGCGGCGACGGCGATGGTCGCCCACACCACGTCCACGTTCATGATCTGGCTCTGGGTGCTGATGCGGAACCCCATGCCGGAGGTGCCAGAGCCGAAGAACTCCGCCACGATGCCGCCGATCAGCGCCAGGGTCGAATTGATCTTGAGCGCGTTGAAGATGAAAGGCAGCGCCGCCGGCAGGCGCAGCGCCCGCATCGTCTGCCAGTAGCTGGCGCCGTAGGAGCGCATCAGATCGAGCTGCATCCGGTCGGCGGCATTCAGGCCGGTCACCGCGTTCACTAGCATGGGAAAGAAGATCATGAAGACGATGACAGCCGTCTTGGATTCCCAGCCGAAGCCGAACCACATGACCATGATCGGCGCCACGCCGACAATGGGCACCGCGCTGACCAGGTTGCCGAGCGGCAGCAGCCCGCGCTGCAGGAACGGCACCCGGTCGACCAGCAAGGCGGTGGCGAGCCCAAGCGCGTTGCCGATGACGAAACCGGCCACCACGGCCTTCAGGAAGGTCTGGCGGAAATCGTCGGCGAGCGTCGCCGCCTCCCGTCCCAGAGCATCCAGGATCTCGCTCGGCGCCGGCAGCAGGATGCGCGGCACGGCGAAGCCGACCACGCCGGATTGCCAGAGATAGATCAACGCCACGCCGAACAGCGCCGGAACCAGCAGTGCATAGAGCTTGCCCGCGGGCAGCGCGGAGACATGCTGCATTACCGTCCAGGCGAAGAGCAACACGCCGACGACGCAAAGCCAGAAACCCGGCGCCGACAGCCCCATGGAAAGTTCCAGCGCCGGCAGCAACGCCGGGCCGATGCCGGCCACGATCACCGCAATGGGTCCCAGCCAGGCCCAGATCTCGCCGCGCGCCCAATGACGCAGCCAGCGCTCACCCGCGACCACGGCGATGATGCCGAAGGCGACGAAGATCGCGGCCGAAGGGAATTGGGACCAAAAAGCGAAATCCTCCTCGTAATAGCCGATCGGCAAGGCGAGGCCGATCGCCATCAGGAGCGCCGCGATCCAGGCGAGCGCCGGGCTCATGCGCGTGCCCCCGCCCGCCGTAGAATCAGCCACTCGATACCGGCGATGGCATAGACCAATGCCATGCCCAGGAAAGCCGCCATGAACAAGGCCGACCAGATCTGTACCATCTGACCGTAATAGGAGCCGCTGAGCAGCCGCGCGCCCAGACCCGCGCCGCCCACCGGCAGTTCGGCGACGATGGCGCCGACCAAGCTGATGGCGATGGCGACCTTGAGGCTGGCGAACAAGAAGGGGATCGAGGCCGGCACCCGCAGCTTCCAGAACACCTGCATCGTGCCGGCACTGTAGGTGCGCATCAGGTCCATCTGCAGCGGATCGGGCGAACGCAACCCCTTCACCATGCCGATGGTGACCGGGAAGAAGCACAGATAGGCGGAGATCAGGGATTTCGGGATCAACCCAGTGATCCCGACATTACCCAGCACCACGATCACCATCGGCGCGATGGCGAGGATCGGCACGGTCTGCGAGGCGATGATCCATGGCATCAGCGAGCGGTCCAGGGTGCGGACATGGACGATGCCCGCCGCCAGCACGATGCCAAGGATCGTACCAAAGAGGAAGCCCAGCAGCGTGGCCGAGGCCGTAACACCTGCGTGATAGACCAGCGAGCGCTTGCTGGTGACCTTCAGCCCGATGGTCGCGTTCCACAGGTCGGTGGCGATCTGGTCCGGCGCCGGCAGCACCGGGCGCTCCATGGTCCAGGCGCCCTTGATCACGTCGCTGATCGTGTAGTCGGGATCGGCGCCGGCCAACAGCTCGCTCACCCGGGTATAGTTGAGCGCGACAGCCAGCAGGTACCACAGCGCCAAAATCACCGCGACCACGGTCACCACGGGCAGCACCCGCCCGCGCGGCGAGATCACGCCGAGGACGCCAGCCGGAGCGCTCATGGCCGCGCTAGTCATAGGAGTGGCCGGCCTTCAATCCCAGGCGGACGCGATGCGCGAGGTCGAGCGCTGCCGGCGTCTCGCGCGTGTCCAGGGTGCGCTTCGCCGGCAGCGTGCTGTCGATGACTTCGATGATGCGGCCGGGCCGGGCGCTCATCACCACGATCTTGGTCGAGAGCAGCACCGCCTCGTCGATCGAGTGGGTGACGAAGATGACCGTTTTGCGGGTCTTCTCCCAGATCTGCAGGAGTTCCTCGTTCATGCGGTCGCGGGTGATCTCGTCCAGCGCGCCGAACGGCTCGTCCATCAGCAGCAATTGCGGGTCGAAGGACAAGGCACGCGCGATGGAGACGCGCTGCTGCATGCCGCCGGAGAGCTGCCAGGGATATTTCTTCTCGAAGCCCTTGAGGCCGACCAGCTCGAGATAGCGCCGGGCCTTGGCCTCGCGCTCCTCCTTCGCCACGCCCATGATCTCGTGCGGCAGCTCGACATTGCGCAGCACGTTGCGCCAGGGATAGAGCGCCGCCGCCTGGAAGATGTAGCCGTAGGACCGCTTCAGCCGCGCTTCCCTGGGCGACACGCCGTTGACGGTGACGCTGCCCTCGGTCGGCTGCTCGAGGTCGGCGACGATCCGCATCAGCGTGGTCTTGCCACAGCCCGATGGGCCGATCAGCGAGACGAACTCGCCGGCGCGCACCTGCAGGTCGATGTTGCTTAGGGCGAAGACCGGCGCGTCCGCCGTCTGGAAGGTGAGGCTCAGGTTGCGGATGTCGATGATAGTATCGGAGGCGGCAGCCTTACCGCCCGGATTCTTGCCGCGGCTGGGCAGGTCGACCACCTTGGCGGTCGGCTCAGACGGCATTGGCGCGCTCCACCATGGCACGGAGCAGCACGTCGCAACCCGCCCCGCAATCCTCCCTGGTCGCGTTCTCCACTTCGTTGTGGCTGATGCCGTCCTCGCAGGGGATGAAGACCATGCCGGTCGGCGCCACGCGGTTCATGTAGCAGGCGTCGTGGCCGGCGCCGCTGATGATCGGCATCGAGGCATAGCCGAGTTCCTC
>JAEUKU010000340.1 GCA_016794075.1 Rhodospirillaceae bacterium | reverse complement strand
GCCCAGGAGCTGCGCCGCGGCCTTGAGTACTCGGGCGTCCAGGGGTGGGTCACTGAGGTCGAGGCCGATCGCCAGGCGCTGCGCCAGGATGCTGAGCACCTGGACGCGGGCGGCCGCCTTGTCGTTGGACGTGATGACGTGCCAGGGTGCTGCCGAGGTCGACGTGCGCGCGAACATCTCCTCCGCCGCCTCGACATATTCCTTCCATTTGTCGCGGTTGCGGAAGTCCTCGTAGCTGAGCTTCCAGCGCTTCAGCGGATTGCGCAGCCGATCCTCCAGCCGGCGCAGCTGCTCGTCCTTGCTGACATGCAGGAAGAACTTCACCACGCGGATGCCGTCATCGACCAGCTGCTGCTCGAAGTCGTTGATCTCGCCATAGGCGCGCTTCCACTCCGCCGGCTTGGCGAGATCCTCGACCCGCTCCACCAGCACCCGGCCGTACCAGGAACGATCGAAGACGGAGATCTGCGTGCGTTCGGGCAGGCGCGACCAGAACCGCTGCAGGTAGTGCTGGCGGCGCTCGATCTCGTTCGGCGCGCCGATCGGCCACACCTTCAGCGACCGCGGGTCCATGGCCCAGGCGATGCGGCGTATGGTTCCGCCCTTGCCGGCGGCGTCCATCCCCTCGAACACCACCACGGCGCGCTCGCCGGTGAAGAGATAGGCCTGCTGGATGCGCACCAGCTTCTCCTGGTGCGTCTCGGTCAGCTTCTCGTTCTGGGCTTCGGTTCGCTTTGGCAGCGAAGGAAGCGAGCCCAATTTGGTCTTGCTCCGAGCCGTGGCCATTTCGCCCTCATGTCGTCATAAGACAAACATCAGAATACCAGCGCCTTGGCCTGGCGGACATTGGGCAAACGTCGCACCCGCTCCAAGACATCGGTCGGCATCGGCCCGTCGATCTCGACCAGGGCGATGGCATCTTTTCCTGGCGCCGAGCGGCCGAGGGCGAAGGTGGCGATGTTGATCTGGCTGTCGCCCAGCAGGGTGCCGAGCCGTCCGATCATGCCCGGCTTGTCCTCGTTGGTGACGTAGAGCATGTGCGGCCTGAGCTCGGCATCAACGTTGATGCCCTTGATCTGCACCAGGCGCGGCCGCTGGTCGGCGAACAGGGTTCCGGCGATGTCGCGGGTGAACTTGTCGGTGACGACGGTGAGGCGGACCAGGGTGTGATAGTCGCCCTCGCGCTCGTGCCGCACCTCGGAGACCTCGATGTTACGCTCCTTGGCCACGATCGACGCGTTGACCATGTTGACGTTGTCGAGCGAGGCGCGCAGCACGCCCTGCAGGATCGTGCCGGTCAGCGGCTTGGTGTTGAGCTGAGTGACGTGGCCCTCGTATTCGATGATGATGCGCTTGATCGGGTCCTCGGTCACCTGGCCGGCGAAGGAGCCGAGCTGCTCGGCGAGCTTCAGATAGGGCCTGAGGCGCGGCGCTTCCTCCACCGTCACCGACGGCATGTTGAGCGCATTGGTGACCGCACCGTGCAGCAGGAAATCCGACATCTGCTCCGCCACCTGCAGCGCCACGTTGAGCTGCGCCTCGGTCGAGGAGGCGCCGAGATGCGGCGTGGTGACGACATGCGGATGGTGGAACAGCGGGTTGCTCTTGGCCGGCTCCTCCACGAACACGTCGATGGCGGCGCCCGCCACCTGGCCGCTGTCGAGGGCGGCGCGCAGATCCTCCTCGACGACGAGGCCGCCGCGGGCGCAGTTGATGATGCGCACGCCGGGCCGGCACTTGGCGATGGAGTCCGCGTTGAGGATGCCGCGCGTCTGGTCGGTCAGCGGCGTGTGCAGCGAGATGAAATCGGCGCGGCGGAACAGGTCCTCCAGTTCCACCTTCTCGACGCCGAGGTCGAGCGCCCGCTCCGGCGAGAGGAAGGGGTCGAAGGCGATGACCTTCATCTTCAGCCCCTGCGCCCGGTCGGCGACGATGGAGCCGATGTTGCCGCAGCCGATCAGGCCCAGCGTCTTGGCGTAGAGCTCGACGCCGACGAATTTCGACTTCTCCCACTTTCCGTCCTGGGTGGAGCGGTCGGCCTGCGGGATGTGCCGCGCCAACGCCATCATCATGGCGATGCTGTGCTCGGCCGTGGTGATGGAATTGCCGAAGGGCGTGTTCATGACGCAGATGCCGGCGGCGGTGGCGGCTTTCACGTCGATGTTGTCGACGCCGATGCCGGCGCGGCCCACCACTTTGAGCTTCTTGGCGACGGCGATGACTTCCGGCGTCACCTTGGTGGCGGAGCGCACGGCGAGGCCGTCATATTCGCCGATGATCTCGCGCAGTTCCTTGGGCTTCAGGCCGACCTTCTCCTCGACCTCGATTCCGCGCTGGCGGAAGATCTGCACGGCGGCGGGCGACAACTCGTCCGCGATCAGGACTTTGGGCATGGATTGGCTCCTCAGGCGGCGGAGAGGGCGAATTGCTGCTGGACCTGGGCGAAGGCCCAGTCCAGCCACGGGGTGATCGCTTCGAGGTCGGCGGTGTCGACCGTCGCGCCACACCAGATGCGCAACCCCGGCGGCGCGTCGCGATAGGCGCCGATATCGAAGGCGGTACCTTCCTGCTCCAGCAGGGATGCGATCGCCGCCGCGAATCTCGCCTGCTCCGCTTCCGGCAAGGCGAGCACGCGCGGGTCGACGATCTTCAGGCAGACGCTGGTGTTGGAGCGGATCGCCTGGTCATGCGCCAGGAAGGCCGCCCAGGGCGTGCGTTCCACCCACTTTTCCAGCACCGCCAGATTGGCGTTGGAGCGTTGGATCAGTGCCGGGAGTCCGCCGATCGATTGCGCCCAGTTGAGCGCGTCGATCTGATCCTCGACGCAGAGCATGGAGGGCGTGTTGATGGTCTCGCCCTTGAAGATGCCCTCGATCAGCTTGCCGTCCTTGGCCAGGCGGAAGATCTTGGGCAGCGGCCAGGCCGGCTGGTGCGTGGTCAGGCGCTCCACCGCGCGTGGGCTGAGCGCGATCATGCCATGCGCCGCCTCGCCGCCCAGCACCTTCTGCCAGGACCAGGTGACGACATCGAGCTTCGGCCAGGGCAGGTCCATGGCGAAGACGGCGGAGGTGGCGTCGCAGATGGCGAGGCCCTGGCGGTCGTCCGGTATCCAGTCGCCGTCCGGCACCTTCACGCCGGAGGTGGTGCCGTTCCAGGCGAAGACCACGTCGCGGGTCCAGTCGACCACGGAGAGATCGGGCAGGGCGCCGTAGCGCGTCTTGACCGCGCGGTTCTCGATCTTCAGTTCCTTGGCGATGTCGCCGGCCCATTCGGCGCTGAAGCTCTCCCACACCAGCACGTCGACCGGGCGGGGGCCGAGCAGCGACCACAGCGCCATTTCCACCGCGCCGGTGTCGGAGGCGGGCACGATGCCGAGGCGATACTCCGCCGGAATGCCGAGGATTTCGCGGCTGAGCCGGATGGTTTCGGCGAGCCTGTCCTTGCCCGCCTTGGAGCGGTGGGAGCGGCCGAGCGCGGCATTGCCGAGGATTTCGGGGGTCCATCCAGGGCGCTTGGCGCAGGGTCCGGATGAAAAGAACGGCCGAGCCGGCCGTGAGGCTGGTTTTGCGATCATGACGTCCCTTCCAGAACGTAAGCGCTCCGGTGGGGGAGCGTGGCCCACGGTTCGGATCGCACAGGGAAGGGTGGCTTGTCAATCCGCCGTTGGTCGCAGGCGGCGGGCGCAGAGGAAGGGCGGTCGTGCGACCGAGCCAAATCGCGGTGCCGGCTACCGCAAGGCGCGTCGGAAGGCTGACGCCAGGACGGAGGTGTAGCGTCTCTGTGCCATGCCGAGGCGACGCAACGGCTGAAAGTGCGGCGCCAATGCCCGCATCCGGCACCAAGCGGACCTTGTCGACCCGTCGTGATCATCGACCGCCTGATGAAGCATTCGCCTCATCCGTTGAGCGCTGTCCAAAGCTTAGGGTGCCATTACTTCCTTGAAAGCCCATGCGGGAATATCGCCGGAATTGGTTGGCGTGTCCTGCCATGGGTCGTCCTGCGCCCCGAGGGCGCGCCCCGCGTCGAAAGCTGCGCGCATCTGAACCGGGTCGAATGCCAGTGGGTCATTGCCGATATTCACGCCGTCCGGAATTCCAACCATATTGAAGGAGTACCCCAGCACCCTCGCCCCGAAATAGGATCTGGTCAGAGCTGTTTGCATGGACTGTTCCATCATCACGCTGATCGTTGTCGCCGCCACTGGGCCAAGGGCCCTGATCAAGGCCTGAGGCGGCTGCGTTACCTTGCCGTTGTCAATGAGGTATAGATTGCCGGGGCCATAAAGCGGAGGATTGGGTTTCTGCATGCCCCCCATCCCTGGAATCACAAGGTTCGAACGGGCGGCGCCGTCGACGAACAAATGACCATCTATCTCCACCGGCGGAAAGACGATGGGGAACGAAGCCGAGGCCAGCAGTACATCGCGATAGAGCTCCAAATCACCCGCCTTCGCGATCATCGTCATGTTCCAGACCCAGGTCTGGCCATAGTCGATGTTCGTTGTGCCGACCACCAAAATACGATCTTCATCGTACTCCGCTGCCACGCGCTTCAACGTCTCCGCTGTCACATATTTCGCAATCATTGCACGCAAGGGTGCCGTGTCCTTGAGTGAGTCTGCGGATAGAAGGCTGAAGAGCCCTCTGTCCGTGTAGATGTCGGCGCTGGTGATTTGCGTGTACATCTGTTCCAGCGTCGCATCGTCCGCGGGAGTGCCGAGAAAGGCGTGCGTGGCGAGCAACGCACCGGTGCTGACACCGCCGACGACATCGAACTGCGGCCGCTTTCCGCTCTCGCGCCAGCCTATGAGGAACCCAGCGCCAAAGGCGCCGTTCTGGCCGCCGCCGGAAAGCGAAAGCAGGTTCAGCGCATGGCCGCGTTTGCGCTCAAGGTAGCGTATGAGATTGTCGCCAGGAACGGCGGTTGCCGCGGCAAAGATGCTCGAAGTTTGAGTCGGGTTGAGCGGTTCATGCCCATTCGGAAGAGTGGCATACAACGGCGCATGCAAAGAGAGTACCCGTTCAGGAGGCGATGCACAGGCTGCCAGAAAGAACAGGGCCAGAAACGCCTGCGGTATCCCGAACCACCTGAGTCCCATGCGCTCCTCTCCCTCTTACCGGAAACGCTGCATGATAGCAGAAGCTCAGACATTCGATCCGTCTGGGCTTGCTGTCAAACTGCAGATGGACCCCTCTTGTCGCCGAGTTGGGGAGCATGGATTGAAGAAAGAAGCGGCCGACGAAACTCGCCGGCCGCTTTGGTTAACTTCCATAAAATATATTTATGGCTTGGTCTGGGGATCGCCCGTTACGGCTTCGGTAGCCGCGAAGCCGTCACTCTTTCAGCTTGCTCGCGATCTTCGCCACGTGGTCGCCCTGGAAGCGGGCCATGCCGAGTTCGTTCTCGCTCGGCATGCGGCTGCCGTCGCCGCCGGCGATGGTGCTGGCGCCATAGGGCGAGCCGCCGGTGATCTCCTTCAGCGTGGTCTGTGCGGTGCAGGAATAGGGCAGGCCGACGATGATCATGCCCTGATGCAGCAGCGTGGTGTGGAAGGAGAGGATGGTGCTCTCCTGGCCGCCATGCTGTGTGGCGGTCGAGGTGAAGACGCTGCCGACCTTGCCGATGAGGGCACCTTTGGCCCAGAGGCCGCCTGTCTGGTCGAGGAAGTTGCGCATCTGCGCCGCCGCCACGCCGAAGCGGGTCGGTGCGCCGAAGATGATGGCGTCGTAGTTCGGCAACTCGTCCACCGTGGCGATCGGCGCCTTCTGATCCAGCTTGAAGCCCGACTTCTTGGCGACCTCCTCCGGCACCAGTTCCGGCACGCGCTTCACTTCGACACTGGTGCCGGCGACGCCGCGGGCACCCTCGGCCACGGCATTCGCCATGATCTCGAGATGGCCATAGCTGGAATAATAGAGAACGAGGATCTTGGTCATGTCGGGCGTCTCCCGCTTTCGGTCTGGTGTGTCGGTCTGTGAAACAGAAGATAGGCACTTGCCGGCGGTTCCGTGTATCCGCATGCTGATGATCGGATTGTTCGCCGAATGTGAACAATGGAGGAAAGGTGGACCGGTTCTCAGCGATGCGCACCTTCCGCGGCGTGGTCGAGGCAGGGGGCTTCTCGGCCGCGGCGCGGCGCCTCGGCCTGTCCAAGGCGGCGGTCTCCAAGCAGGTCGCCGAGCTGGAGGCGCATTTCGGCACCGCGCTGCTGCATCGCACGACGCGGCGCCTCAACGCCACCGAGGCGGGGCGACGCTACTACGAGCATTGCGTCCGCCTGCTGGACGAGTTGAACGAGGTCGAGGCCGAGCTGCGCCATGCCCAGGCCGAGCCGAGCGGGCGGCTCAGGATCAGCGCCCCGGTCAATTTCGGCAACCGCCTGCTGGGGCCGGTGGTCTGCGAGCTCTCCCGCCGCTTTCCCAAGCTGGAGCTGCAATTCGACCTCTCCGACCGCTTCGTCGATCTGATCGAAGAAGGATTCGATGCCGCCCTGCGTATCAGAACCAACCTGCCGGATTCGAGCCTGATGGCGCGGCGGTTGTGCAGCATCGCGCGCTCGGTCTGCGCCGCGCCCGCCTACCTCAAGCGCAAGGGGGTTCCGGCGACCCCGGAGGAGCTGAAAGACCATGACTGCCTCATCTACACGCTGTCGACCGCGCCGCGCGACTGGCGCTTCAAGGTGGGGAACAAGCTGGCGACCGTGCGCGTCAACGGCCCGATCCAGTCCAACAACGGCCAGTTCCTGATGGCGCCGCTGCTGGCCGGCCAGGGCATCGCCTGCCTGCCGGATTTCACCCTCGGCGAGCCGCTGGCGCGCGGCAAGCTGCGCCGCATCCTGACCGACTATCCGGTCGAGGATCACGATCTCTACGTCGTCTTTCCGGCCAACCGCCATCAATCGCCGAAGCTGCGCGCCTTCCTCGACGTGGCGGCGCGGCATCTGCGCGGCGCGCTGGAAGGCGACGCGTCCCCCGAGCGCAAGGATTCCAGATGAGCGAAACCTCCGAAAGACTTGTCGAAACCCCGGTCTGGGATCTGCCGGTGCGGTTGTTCCACTGGTCCTTCGCGATCTGCTTCGCGGTGTCCTGGATCTCCGGTCAGGCGGAGAACCTGGATCTGCACTATGGCAGCGGCCTGGTGCTGCTTGGCCTGGTGATCTTCCGTCTGCTCTGGGGCCTGGTCGGCAGCCCGACCGCGCGCTTCGCGCATTTCCTGCGCGGCCCGGGCGCGGCCATCGCCTATCTGAAGGAGAGCTTCCGCCATCGCGGTCCGTCCTACAGCTTCGGCCACAATGCCGCCGGCGGGCTGATGGTGGTGGCGCTGATCGTCCTGGCCGGGCTGCAGGTGGTGTCCGGCATGTCCTCGACCGATGACGTGATCTTCGAGGGTCCGCTCTACGGCCGCCTGCCGGATTGGCTCGGCCGACCGCTGGAGATTCTGCATGAGCCGCTCGCCAACATCCTGCTGGCGCTGGCGCTGCTCCACATCCTGGTGATCCTGGTCTATCGCTTCGTGAAGCGCGAGAACCTGGTCCGCGCCATGGTGCTGGGCCGCGCCCGGCTGCCGGAACCGGTGGCGCAAGCGGCCGCGGCGCGCGGCGAAACGAAAGGCGCGCCACTGGGGCGCGCCTTGGTCTGTGCCATCCTCGCCGCGGCGGTGCCCGCGGCGATCCATTATTTCTATTGAGCGATTACTTCGCCTTATAGATTTTGTGGCAACCGCCGCAGGCGCCGCCGACCTTGTCGTACTGTGCCTTGACCGCCGCCATGTCGCCGCCGGCGACAGCGGTCGCAAGCATGGCAGATTCGTTTTGCAGCGCCTTGGCCTTGGCGGTGAAATCGTCGGGGCTCTGCCAGATTTCCGCCTTGGCCTTGGTGTCGCCCTGATCGGAGCCGGCGGGGAACAGGTCGGTGATCTTGTGCGAGGTTTCCTGTAGCTTGGCGGCATGGGTGGCGATGTCGGCCACCGGTCCATTGGCCTCCAGGATGCCGTTGATCGCTTTCATCGCGGCGCCCTGCGACTTCATAAGTTCCTGGCGTTCCTTGATGACATCCGTCTGGGCCTGGACCATGGTGGCGAGCGTGGCGAAACCGATGGCCGTTGCGAAAGCGATGCCGCCGAGCTTAATAAATCGTCCCTTCATCTGGCTTGCTCCCCTCTTTTTGCAGGGCGATCCGGGGGTTAGGTGGATTGCCCGAATGGTGACTGGCGGCGTTACACTACAGCCCTCGATGGGGATGTCGCCCGGATTTCGATGGCGCAAGAGCCGCTTTCACGGCTTTGTGACCGGGAGCGGCGGGTGAGGTCGTCGCGCCGATGTCATCAAAGTGACGCCGTTCTGTAACTTTCTTGCACCCTGGCCGGACATTATGTTTCGGCCGCAAACTGGGGACGACGGGGAAGCATGGCGAACGAGACGGAGCTGAAGCTGCAACTGCCGCCGATGCTCTCCGATTTCGATGCGCAGGCGGTGCTGCAGCGCCTTGCGCCGGGCGGTCACCGCCGCGGCGTCAGCAGGAAGCTGCGCGCCGTGTATTTCGACACCGCCGAGCGCGACCTCGCCAAGCGCGGCATCGCCTTGCGCATCCGGCAGAGCGGCCGCAAACGCATCCAGACCCTGAAGGCACCGGCCAACGGTTCGCTCGGTCTGCAAACCTATCGCGAGCTGGAAGCAGAGGTGGACGGCAACGAGCCGAATCTGGCCAGGCTGGGAGACCGGGTCCTGGCCCGCGAGCTGCGCCGGGAAATCTGGCCGCGCCTGCAGCCGGTGTTCCAGACCGAGTTCGACCGCACGTCCTGGCTGTTGCCGTTTCGCGGCGCGCAGATCGAGCTGTCCTGGGACCGCGGCGGCATTGCCATCGGCGACCGGCGCGAGGTGCTGAACGAGCTAGAGCTGGAGCTGAAGAACGGCGACAGCCGGGCGCTGTTCGGCGCGGCGGAGGAGCTGCTGGAGGTGCTGCCCGTCCGCCTCGGCCATGCCACCAAGGCCGCTCGCGGCTACGCGCTCGCCGATGCGAGCCGGCCGAAGCCGCAGAAGGCGGCGCCAATCCGCCTCAACGACGAGGATACCGTCGCCGTGGCCTTCGAGAAGATCGTCGCCAATTGCATCGCCCAGATGCAGGCCAACGAGGCGGCGATCCTCCACGACGGCGAGCCGGATCCGGAGGCGATCCACCAGTTCCGCGTCGCCTTGCGCCGCCTGCGCGCGATCGTCGGCGCCTGCCGCGAACTGATCGACGACAGCGTGCATGCGATCTGGTCCATCGACCTGCGCTGGGCGCAGCGCGAATGCGGGCCGGCCCGCGATCTCGACGTGCTGGTGACGGAGACGCTGACCCCGATGGCGGCGCATGTGCCGCCGGACGAGGCGTTCCGCGGCTTCCTCGCCTTTGCCGAGGCGGAGCGTGCGGCGGCGCGCCGCCAGGCCGTGCAGGCGCTCAACAATCCGCGCTATGCGGCGATGCAGCTGCAGCTGTTCCAGGGGCTGAACGACGGCGCCTGGCGCCATGTCCTCGCCGGTCCGCAACTCAGCCTGCCGGTGCGCGATTTCGCCGAGCGGCTGCTGCAGGCGCGCTACAAGCGGGTGATGCGCCTCGGCGAGCACTGGTCGGAACTGCCCGATGCCGAGCTCCATCGCCTGCGCCTGTTCGGCAAGAAACTCCGCTACGTCGCCCAGGCCTTCGCCGGTCTGTTCAAGCCCAAGTCGACGCGGCGTTTCATCGACGCGCTCTCCGGCCTGCAGGATTGCCTGGGTGCGGTCAATGACGGCGCCGTGGGCCGGCAGCTGATCCGCGCGCTGGTGGAGCGGGCAAGCGCGGAGGGCGTGCTGGACGCTGTCTCCGCCCAGCGTGTGCAAGGCATGGCGATCGGCTGGCAGGCGCACAAAATCGAGAGTCGTCTCGGCGAGTTTGGCGCGCTGTGGACGGCATTCGCCGGGGCCAAGCGGTTCTGGCGCGCGCAGAAATAGGCGGAAAGCTCTAGCGGCGGTCCTGCTCGATTTGGCGCGGCGTCGCAAAGGCCACCAGCCGGCCGGTCTCGGCATCCACCTCGCGCCAGTCCTCGACATCGAAATCGATGACCGCGACCGCGCCGGTCGGGAACTTGCGCGCCAGCGCCGCGCGGGCGGCGGGGTCGCCGTCATGGCACAGCCAGTTCGCCAGATCGGCGATGCCCGGATTGTGGCCGACCAGCATGACCGTGCCCAGGTTGCCGCCGGCGGCCTGCAGCCGCTTCAGCATCTCGCGCGGCATGGCGAGGTAGAGGCTCTTCTGCTTGCGCACGTTCGGCTGGCGCGGCCAGCCGGTGGCGACCAGGTCCAGCGTCTCGACCGCCCGCCGCGCCGACGAGCACAGCACCAGCTCCGGCAGGTAGCCGGTCCGGGCCAGATAGGCGCCAACGATCGGCGCGGCCTTGCGGCCGCGGGCGGAAAGCGGCCGCTCGAAATCGGCAATATCCTGGTCTTCCCACGCGGATTTGGCGTGGCGCAAAAGGATCAGTCGCTTGGACACGGAAGCCCCGCTGGCGGCCGGATTGGTGCGGCCGCATGTCGCTGACATAATGGGGATTGCGGGCCCTATGAACAAGGTCCACCCGGGGCCAAATCGTGCTATATGTTATTAACAATCAATGCGTCACATATCTGTCATGAAGGCCCGTTACCGTCCGTCCGCCAAGCGTGGCTATGATGCGGCAAGCGGGCTTCCTGCCGCCGGGCTTCGCGCCGGCGCGCCCAGCAATTGAGGAGCGACCACGTGGACGACGCCGCGGCGGACCTTGCGCCGATCAAGATCGAGATGAACTCGCCCAACCGCTTCATCAATCGCGAGCTGTCCTGGCTGGCGTTCAACGAGCGCGTCCTGGATGAGGCCGGCAACCCCGCCCATCCGCTGTTCGAGCGGCTGCGGTTCCTCTCGATCTCGGCCAACAACCTCGACGAGTTCTTCATGGTCCGGGTGG
The DNA here is from genome assembly GCA_016794075.1 of Rhodospirillaceae bacterium. GTDB lineage: Bacteria > Pseudomonadota > Alphaproteobacteria > Dongiales > Dongiaceae > Dongia_A. The sequence continues at coordinate 3,910 of JAEUKU010000340.1, read as the reverse complement.
CGGGCCTGCGCGGCCAGGTCCGCGCCGGCGTCTCCATCACCAGCAATGACGGCCTGACCCCGGCCCAGCAGCTGGCCGCGATCAATCGCCGCAGCGGCGAGCTGATGCGCAACCAGCAGGCGCGCTGGCGCCAGCTGCGCAGCGAGCTGCGCGAGAACGGCATCGCCGTCATCGATTCCGGCGAACTCACCGGCACCGAGAAGAACTGGCTCGACACCTTCTTCCTGGACCAGATCTTCCCGGTCCTCACCCCGATGGCGGTCGACCCGGCGCATCCCTTCCCCTTCATGCCCAACCAGGGCTTCGCCCTGGCGCTCGAGCTGCGCCGCGCCGCCGACGGCAAGATGCTGCGCGCGCTGCTGCCGCTCCCCACCCAGCTGCCGCGCTTCATCCGCCTGCCCGGCAATGATCCGAAGAATGTACGCTTCCTGACCCTCGAGGACATGGCCGGGCTCTACCTCGACCGCCTGTTCCCGGCCTTCGAGGTCATCAGCAAGGGCCACTTCCGCCTGATCCGCGACAGCGAGATCGAGATCATGGAAGAGGCGGAGGACCTGGTCCGGCATTTCGAATCCGCGCTGAAGCAGCGCCGTCGCGGCACCGTCATCCGCCTCAAGGCCAATGCGGACATGCCGGAGGACCTGCTCGCCTTCGTCATCGACGAACTGGGCGCCGATCGCGCCGATGTCTTCTCGCTGGACGGCCTCATCGGCCTCGCCAGCACGTCGAAGCTGATCATCGATGAGCGGCCGGACCTGAAGTTCCAGCTCTTCAACCCGCGCTTCCCGGAGCGCATCCGCGACAGCGGCGGCGATTGCTTCGCCGCCATCCGTCAGAAGGACATCGTCGTCCACCATCCCTATGAGAGTTTCGACGTGGTGGTGCAGTTCGTGCTGCAGGCGGCGCGCGACCCCAACGTCGTCGCCATCAAGCAGACGCTCTATCGCACCAGCGAGGACAGCCCGATCGTCAAGGCGCTGGTCGAGGCGGCCGAGGCGGGCAAGTCGGTGACCGCGCTGGTCGAACTGAAGGCGCGCTTCGACGAGGCGGCCAACATCCGCTGGGCGCGCGACCTGGAGCGCGCCGGCGTGCAGGTGGTCTACGGCTTCGTCGCCTTGAAGACGCATGCCAAGGTCTCGATGGTGATGCGCCGCGAAGGCAACGGCCTGCGCACCTATGTGCATTACGGCACCGGCAACTACCACCCGATCACCGCGAAGATCTATACCGACCTCAGCTTCTTCACCTGCGATCCGGGCCTCTGCCACGATGCGGCGCGGCTGTTCAACTACATGACCGGCTACGCGACGCCCGAAGGCACCGAGAAGGTCGCCTTCGCGCCGATCACGCTGCGCCCGACACTGCTGCGCCTGATCGAGGAGGAGATCGAGCATGTGAAGGCCGGCAAGCCCGGTTCGATCTGGATCAAGGTCAATTCGCTCGTCGACGGCGAGCTGATCGACGCGCTGTACCGCGCCAGCCAGGCGGGCGTGAAGATCGAGCTGGTGGTGCGCGGCGTCTGCTGTCTCAGGCCGGGCGTGCCGGGCCTCTCCGACAACATCCGCGCGAAGAGCATCGTCGGCCGCTTCCTCGAGCATTCGCGCATCGTCTGTTTCGGCGCCGGCCAGCCGCTGCCCTCGCGCCAGGCCAAGGTGTTCATCTCCTCGGCCGACTGGATGCCGCGCAACATGGACCGTCGGTTGGAGATCCTGCTGCCGATTGAGAATCCCACCGTGCACCAGCAGATCCTCGACCAGATCATGATTGCCAATTTGAAGGACAACATGCAGAGCTGGCTGCTGGACGGCGCCGGCATCTATCACCGGGTGCAGCCGAACGACGACCCGCCGTTCAGCGCGCACCATTACTTCATGACCAATCCCAGCCTGTCGGGACGCGGCTCCGCGCTGAAGAAGCGGACCAAGGCGCCGAAGCTCAACCTGCAGAAGGCCTGAGCTCTTGACGGCGACATTGCGCCAAGCCGCCGCCGCAGCCAAGGCCGCCAGGCCCGGCCGCGTCGCGGTGATCGACGTCGGCTCGAATTCCGTGCGCCTGGTGGTCTATGACCGCCGCTCCCGCTCGCTCGTTCCCATCTTCAACGAGAAGGCGCTGCCCGGCCTCGGCAAGGGGCTCGAGCGCAGCGGCAAGCTCAACGCCGAGGGCCGCAGGGAGGCGCTGGTCAACATCCGCCGCTTCGTGGCGCTGACCCGCGGCATGAACGTGACCGAAGTGGAGATGCTGGCGACGGCAGCCGTCCGCGACGCCAAGGACGGCAAGGACTTCGCCAAGGAGATCGAGCGCGCCACCGGCGTCGCCGTGCGCGTCATCTCGGGCGAGGAAGAGGCGCGCCTGTCGGCCATGGGCGTGCTCGCCGGCGTACCCGACGGCGACGGCCTGATGGGCGATCTCGGCGGCGGCAGCCTGGAACTGGTGCTGCTCAACAAGGGACGCATCGGCAGCCAGGTGACCTTGCCGATCGGCCCGTTGCGCCTCATGGAAGCGACCGACGGCGACCTCGACGCCGCGCAGAAGATCGTCGACCGCCACCTGGACGAAATCGAATGGCTGCCGCAGGTCAAGGGTCGCACGTTCTATCCGGTCGGCGGCACCTGGCGCACGCTCGCGCGCATCCACATGGAGCAGACGCGCTATCCGCTGCACGTGATCCACGAATACCGCATCGGCCGCCGGCCGACCGAGGATCTGGCGCGCGTGGTGAGCCGCCTCGGCAAGCGCAGCCTTGCCAGCGTGACCGGCGTTTCCAAGCGGCGCGTCGAGACGCTGCCGATCGGCGCGCTGATTCTCGAGCGCCTGCTGCGCGCGGCGAAGCCGGACCGCGTCCTGTTCTCCGCCTACGGGCTGCGCGAGGGCAGCCTGTTCGCCAAGCTCAGTCCCGCCGACCAGGCGGCCGATCCGCTGCTGGTGGGCTGCGCCGATTTCGCCGGCATGGACGGCCGCTTCGGCACGGTCAGCGACGCGCTCGATTCCTGGGTGGCGCCACTCTTCGCGGAAGAGGACGCACGGCGGGAGCGGCTGATCGATGCCGCCTGCCTGCTCTCCGACATCGGCTGGCGCGAGCATCCGGATTACCGTGCCGAACAGACCTTCACGCGCGTATTGCGCCTGCCGGTCGCCGGCATCGAGCATAGCGAACGGGTCATTCTGGCCCTCACGCTGGCGATCCGCTACGGCGCCAGCGGCGAGGCGCCCTATGCCGAGCCGTTCCTCTCCCTGGTGAAGGAGGAGGACGTGCTGTTCGCCCAGCGCGTCGGCGCCGTCATTCGCCTGGCCTACGCCTTGAGCGGCGGCACGCTCGCCATGCTCAACCAGACGCGCCTGTTGCGCAAGGAGAGCAGGATCTGCCTGCACCTGCCCGAGGAATCGCGACAGCTCTTCGGCGAAGCGGTGCAGCGCCGCCTGGAAGCGGTAGGCCGAGCGTTCGACAAGCCGGTGCAGATCGTTTGATCTGCACCCAGTTCTAACGGCCGTCTGTAACTGTCATCCCGGGCTGGCCGCGTAGCGGCATGACCCGGAACCCATGCGGCCCATCCACGTCGTGGCCATATCGTATGGATCCGGGCTCGCGCAGCTTCGCTGCTTGGCCGGGATGACAGACGTGGGAGTATCGATGGCGGAGCGCTACTCCAGGTCGATGACCTTGATCGACTTGCCCTTGGCGGTCAGGGCCAGCTTGCCGTGCTTCAGCGCGATGGCTTCCTCGCCGAACACCTTGCGGCGCCAGCCGTGCAGGGCCGGGACCTTGGCGTGATCGTCGGCGGCGATGCGTTCGAGGTCGGCGGAATTGGCGATCAGCTTCTGCGCCACCTCGAACTCGTCGCAGCGCAGCTTCAGGAGCACGCGCAGCAGGTCGATGAGCGGCCCCAGGCCCGGCGGAATGTCCGGGCGCGGC
>JAEUKU010000334.1 GCA_016794075.1 Rhodospirillaceae bacterium | reverse complement strand
CCAAGGTGGTGCAATTGCCGCCGGCGGTCGCCTCCGATTCCAACTTCACCCATCTGCTCGATGCCGACGGCAACAAGGTCGACGAGCGCTGGAAGGTGACGCGCAAGCAGGCGTTGCTCGACGCCTATGACGCGGCCAAGCCGGACATCGTGCTGCTGGAGATGTATCCCTTCGGCCGGCGCCAGTTCCGCTTCGAGCTGCTGCCGCTGTTGGATCTCGTGGCGGCGGAGCTGCCGAAACCGCTGGTGGCCGTGTCGGTGCGCGACATCCTGGTCGACAAGGGCCGCATGGACCGCGCCCGCGAGGCGGTCGACATCGTCAAGCGCCACGTCGATTGTGTGCTGGTGCATGGCGATCCGCGCCTGGCCCGCTTCGACCTCACCTTTCCGCTGGCGGCGGAGATCGCCGATCGGGTCCGCTACACCGGCTTCGTGGTCGAACGCCTGCCGCCGGTCTCGGCCGGTCTCGACCGGGCGAAGGGCGATATCCTGGTCTCCGCCGGCGGCGGCGCGGTCGGCTTCCCGCTGCTCAGCGCCGCGATCCGCGCCAAGAAGATGACGCGGCACCGGCACCGGCGCTGGCGCGTCATCACCGGCGCCAACCTGCCGGCGGCGCAGCGCCGCGAGCTGGACAAGCTGGCGGCGGGCGATCCCGACATCGTCCTCGAGAGCTTCCGGCCCGATTTCGCCGGCCTGCTGGCCGGTTGCCATCTCTCCGTGTCCCAGGCCGGCTACAACACGGTGATGGAGCTGATCGCGCTCAGATGCCCCGCCGTGGTCGTGCCTTTCGCCGAGGGGGGCGAAAGCGAGCAGACCCTGCGCGCGCGCATGCTGACCGAGCGCAAGGTGCTGGGCATGGTCGACCCCGAATTCCTCACGCCCGGGACGCTCGCCGCCGCCATCGACGCGGCGCAGCCGCCGGCGGTGCTGGAACTCGACCTCGACGGCGCGGCCAGGAGTGCCGCGGAATTGCTGGCGGCCTGGAAGCAAGCGCGGCGATGACCCCGGTTGCCCCGGCCAGCTGGGACGATCTGGCGCGCGAATGCGACGCCTGGGCCGCGCAGGGCCGCGCGGTCGAATTGTGGTGGCGCGACGACGATGCCGTGGGCGACACGCCGGAGCTGCGGCGGCTGCTGGCGCTCGCCGCCGGGCGGGCGCCGCTCGCGCTCGCGGTCATCCCGGCGCGGCTCGAGCCCAGCCTGGTGGGAGCCCTGGCCGGGGTGAGTGGCGAGATCGCCGCATTGCAGCACGGCTTCGACCACCAGAACCGCGCCGCTCCAGGGGCCAAGAAATCGGAGTTTCCCGCCGCGCGGCCGCGGCCGGAGGTCACGGAGGCGCTGGCGCGCGGGCGCCGGCGCCTGAGCGAGGCCTTGGGCGCGCGCTTCCTGCCGGTGCTGACGCCGCCCTGGAACCGGTTCGACCCGGCGCATCTGACGCTGCTCGGCGATCTCGGGTTCCGCGGCATCAGCAGCTATCTGGCGCGGCCGGCGCCGGAGGCGGCGCCGGGCATCCGCCGGGTCAACACCCATGTCGATGTCGTCGACTGGCGCGCGGCCCTGGAGGGTGGGCGGCGGCGGTTCCTCGGGACCGGACCGGCACTGGGCCTGCTGGCGGCCCACCTCGCGGCCAAGCGCAGCGGCATGGCGGATGTCCTGGAACCAACGGGTCTGTTGACGCATCACCTGGTCCATGACACAGAAACCTGGAGCTTCCTGGGCGATCTGCTGGATTGGTGCGCCGCGCGGCCCGGCATCACCTGGCGCGGCGCCGCCGATCTGTTTCCGGAGTGTGGCGACTGAATGACCGAGCTGAGATATCCGCTCTCGGCGCTGATTTGGGACTATGTCCGGAGCCTTTCCGGACTGGTCCTGTTCTTTGTGATCCTGGTCACAATCGACTGGCAAAACCAGTTGGTGTGGCTTTTCGCGGGGTTGACCATCCTGTTCGTCGTCTACACCATGCAGACCGTCGCGAAGAACATGGCGCGATTCCGGGTGTCGGAAGAGGGGATTGAATGCGGGGCCTTCCGGAGGCAGCGGATTCGCTGGGCCGATCTCAGCGCGCTGTCGCTGCGCTTTTATCCGGTATCTCGCAACCGCAAAAAAGGCTGGATGTCGCTCAGCCTGCGCGGCGAGGGCAAGCCGGCGACGAAGATCGAAATCGAATCCACCCTGCCCGGCTTTGCCGAGATCGTCGCCCGCGCCGCGCATGCCGCGCGCGAGAACAAGGTGCAGGTCGACCGGGTCACGGCGGACAATCTCACCGCCATCGGCGTTGCCGCGTGACGGGCCGCGCATGACCGACGTCCTCTCCGGACCGAATGCCCAATCCGGCCATCCGGCTGCCGGCCTCGCCGACGCCGGCAACCTGCTCACCGTGCGCGACCTGCGCATCACCTTCAATCTCGACACCGGCCCGCTTGAAGCCGTGCGCGGCGTCAGCTTCCGCGTGCCGCACGGCAAGACCGTGGCGCTGGTCGGCGAATCCGGCTCCGGCAAGTCGGTGGTGGCGCAGGCGATCATGGGCATCCTGCCCAAGATCGGCGCCATAACCGGCGGCCAGATCCTGTTCGACAATTCCCGCAAGGGCGGCACCAACGGCGGCCAACTCATCGACATCGCGCGCGAGCCGCGCGACGGGCCGGTGATGCGGTCGATCCGCGGCGGCTCCATCTCGATCATCTTCCAGGAGCCGATGACCTCGCTCTCGCCGGTGCACACGATCGGCAACCAGATCGGCGAGGCGCTGCAGCTGCACCGTTCGGTCGGCGCCGGCCAGGTCAAGGAGATGGTGTGCGAGATGCTGCGCCTGGTCGGCTTCCCCGATCCGGCGCGCGGCTACAAGACCTATCCCTTCGAGCTGTCGGGCGGCCTGCGCCAGCGGGCGATGATCGCCATGGCGCTGATCTGCCGGCCCACCTTGCTGATCGCCGACGAGCCGACCACCGCCCTCGACGTCACCATCCAGGCGCAGATCCTGAAGCTGATGATCGACCTGCAGCACGAATTGCAGATGGCGCTGCTGCTGATCACCCACGACCTCGGCGTGGTCGCCAACGTGGCCGACGAAATCGTCGTCATGTATCACGGCGAGGTCATGGAATCCGGCACCATGGAGGATCTGTTCCAGGCGCCGCAACACCCGTATCTGCAGGCGCTGCTGCGCGCGGTGCCGCGTTTCGGCATGGCGCCGGGCGAGCGGCTGACGCCGATCCGCGAGATCAAGCCGGTCGAAGGCCAGCTGTTCGCCGAGAAGACGCCCTGGCCCGAAGGCGCCGGGTTGGGCACGCCGCTGCTGCTGGTGGAGAACGTCAGCAAGAAGTTCTCCGTGCGCAAGGCGGGCCTGTTCGCCGGCGCGGAGAAGGAATTCGTCGCCGTCGACGACGTGAGCTTCGAGTTGAAGCGCGGCGAATGCCTGGGCCTGGTCGGCGAATCCGGCTGCGGCAAGACCACGCTCTCCAAGATCATCATGCGTGCCATTACGCCGGATACCGGACGCATCCTGTTCAACGAAGGCGGCCAGCTGGTCGAGACGCTGAAGCTCAAGGGCCAGAAGCTGCAGGACTTCCGCAAGAAGATCCAGTTCGTGTTCCAGGACCCGATGGGCTCGCTCAATCCGCGCATGTCGGTCTACGACATCATCACCGAGCCGCTGGTGATCCATGGCGTTGGCAATGCGAAAGAGCGCGAGGAGATGGCCAAGGAGCTGATGGCCCTCGTCGGCCTCAACGTGAAGCACCTGCGCCGCTATCCACACAGCTTCTCCGGCGGCCAGCGCCAGCGCATCGGCATCGCGCGCGCCATCGCGCTGCGGCCCGACATCGTCATCTGCGACGAGCCGGTCTCCGCCCTCGACGTCTCGATCCAGGCCCAGGTCTTGAACCTGCTGAAGGACCTGCAGGCGAAGCTCGGCCTCACCTACATCTTCATCTCGCACAACCTCGCGGTGGTCGACTACATCGCCGACCGCATCATGGTCATGTGCGCCGGCCGCCTGGTGGAGATGGCCCCGGCGGCGCGACTGTTCCAGAACCCGGTTCATCCCTATACTCGCGCCTTGCTGGCGGCGGTCCCGGATCCGTCGCTGACCTGCCGGCTGAATTTCGACCGTCTGATGGAAGGCAAGGCCTCCATCCCGGCGGCCTGGCCGGCGCCATTCACCATCGAAGCGGACCGTCAGCCCGGCATGGTCGAGGTCTATGACGGCCATTGGGTACGGGCGGGTATCGACATCAGGAGCGCTGCATGAAACGCCGAGATTTTCTGTTGACCACGCTGGGCGCCGGACTGGTGCTGGGCGCCCGTTCCGCCTTCGCGGACTTCATCGGCTCGCCCTATTTCGCCGGCGCCGAGGCCCAGGGCGACCTGCCGCCGGTGGCCGAGCGCCTGCCACGCAACCCGGCGGTCGCCAGGATGCTGGAACAGGGCAAGCTCGGCGGCGAGCTCCGCATGCTGATGGCGAACCCCAAGGATACCCGCGTCCTCGTCGCATATTCCTATGCGCGCCTGGTCTGCTACGACACGGAGTACAAGCTGCAGCCCGACATCTGCGCGAGCTTCGACGTGCAGGAGGGCCGCATTTTCACCTTCAAGCTGCGCGAAGGCCACAAGTGGTCGGACGGCAAGCCCTTCACCTCCGAGGCGTTCCGCTATTTCTGGGAGGACGTCGCGAACAACGAGGAGCTGATGCCGACCGGCATCCCGACGACGCTCAAGGTCGATGGCCAGGCGCCGACGGTCGAGTTCCCCGACGACCTGACCGTGCGCTATTCCTGGGACAAGCCGAATCCGGATTTCCTGCCCGCCATCGCCGGCGCCTCGCCGCTGTACATCTTCCGCCCGGGGCATTACCTGAAAAAGTACCACAAGAAGTACCGCGACGAGGCGGAGCTGAAGACGGAGGTCGAGGAATCCGGCCAGCCGAGCTGGGCGGCCCTGCACAACCGCAAGGACAACCAGTACCGCAACGACAATCCAAAGCTGCCCACCCTCGATCCGTGGACCCTGCGCAACAAGCCGCCGGCCGAGCGCTTCATCTTCACCCGCAACCCGTATTACTACCGCGTGGACGAGAAGGGCCAGCAGCTGCCTTATTTCGACCAGGTGGTGTTCGACATCCGCGATTCGAAGCTGATCCCCGCCAAGGCCGCGGCCGGCGAGACCGATCTGCAGGCGCGCTATCTCCGTTTCGACAGCTACACCATCCTCAAGGAGGCGGAGGAGCGGGACCACAAATACGTGGTGCGGCTGTGGGATGACGCGCGCGGCTCGAACTTCGCCATCTATCCCAACCTGACCACCACCAACGAGACCTGGCGCAAGCTGTTCCGCGACGTGCGCTGCCGTCGCGCCCTGTCCCTCGCCATCGACCGCAACGAGATCAACCAGGCGATCTATTTCGGCCTCGGCGTGCCCGGCGCCAACACGGTGCTGCAGCAGAGCCCGCTCTACAAGCCGGAATACACCACCGCCTGGTCGGAACAGGATCTCGACAAGGCCAATGCGCTGCTCGACGAGATGGGTCTTACCCAGCGCAGCGACGACGGACTGCGTTTGCTGCCCAACGGCGAGAAGATGGTGATCGTCATCGACACCGCCGGCGAGAGCACCGAGGAGACCGACATCCTGCAGCTCGTGCGCGATTCCTGGCGCAAGATCGGCGTCGACCTGTTCAGCAAGCCGTCGGAGCGCGAAGTCTTCCGCAACCGCGTCTTCTCCGGCGAATCGATCATGTCGGTGTTCTTCGGCATCGACAACGGCGTGCCCAATGCCGATCTCAGCCCATGGGAGTTCTGCCCCTCGACCCAGCAGCAGCTGCAATGGGCGAAATGGGGGCAGTTCATCGAGACCTCGGGCGAGGCCGGCGAGAAGATCGATCTGCCGGAAGCGCAACACCTATTCGATCTGCTGCAATCCTGGCGCGCGGCGACCGACGGCGGCGTGCGCGCCGGGATCTGGGACGAAGTGCTGAATATCTGGAGCGACCAGGTATTTTCGATCGGCACGGTCGCCAACGTGCCGCAGCCCGTGGTGGTCGGCCAGCACCTTCACAACGTGCCGGAGAAGGCGATCTGGGCCTTCGATCCCGGAGCCCATTTCGGCGTCTACAAGCCGGACACGTTCTGGACCGATTCGGATCGGCCGCTGAGCCCGATTCCGGAATGAGGCGGCACGGCAGCACCCGCGGCTCCAGGCGGACCGCCAGGGGCGGCGCGCCGCGCGCGGCGGAACGCGGGGGTGGCGCCGTCCTCCCGAATTGAATTAAGGTCCGCCGCATGTTCCGCTATCTCGTCCAACGCCTGCTGGTGATGATTCCGACGCTGATCCTGATCAGCATCGCGATCTTCGTCATTATCCAGGCGCCGCCCGGCGACTTCCTCGAGACCTATCTCGCGGAGCTGCAGTCGCAGGGCGAAGCGGTGGACCCGGCGAAAATCGAGTTCCTGCGCCGCACCTATGGGCTCGACCAGCCGATCCACGTGCAATACCTGAAGTGGGTCGGCGGCTTGCTGCAGGGCGACCTGGGCTATTCCTTCGAACATTCGATGCCGGTGAACGAGGTGGTCGGCGACCGGCTGGCGCTGACCGTCGTCGTCTCGCTGGCCTCGATCCTGTTCGTCTGGGTGATCTCGTTCCCGATCGCGATCTACTCGGCGGTGCGGCAATACTCGGTGGGCGACTATCTCTTCACCTTCCTGGGCTATATCGGGCTGGCCACGCCCAGCTTTCTGCTGGCCCTCATCCTGCTCTATCTGGCCCAGGTCTATTTCGGCGTCTCCATCGGCGGCCTGATGGACCCCCAATTCGAGGGCCAGCCCTGGAGCTGGGACAAGATGCAGTCGATCCTGGCGCATCTGTGGATTCCGGTGCTGGTGATCGGGCTGCCCGGCACCGCCGGCATGATCCGTCGCCTGCGCGCCAACCTGCTGGATGAACTCAACAAGCAGTACGTTACGACCGGCCGCGCCAAGGGCCTGCCGACCGGCAGGCTTCTGGTGAAGTATCCGCTGCGCATCTCGCTCAATCCCTTCATCGCCGACATCGGCTCGCTGCTGCCGGAGCTGATCTCCGGCTCGGTCATCGTCTCGGTGGTCATGTCGCTGCCGCTGACCGGGCCGATGCTGCTCTCGGCGCTGAAGAGCCAGGACATGTATCTGGCCGGCTCGTTCCTGATGTTCATGGCATTCCTGACGGTGATCGGCGTCTTCATCTCCGACATCCTGCTGGCGCTGCTCGACCCGCGCATCCGACTCGGCGGCGGGGTGGCCAAATGACGACTGAGCGCGACATGGCCGGCGAGCATCCGGCGGCGCCCCTGCAGCACTACGTCTCGCAGGCGCCGTTCGACCCCTATTCGGTCGAGCACACCACGGCGGAGCAGGAGAAGATCTATCTCGCCTCGCAATGGCGGCTGATGTGGCTGCGCTTCCGCCGCCACAAGATTGCGCTCGCCTCCGCCGCCATCCTGTGCCTGCTCTATGCGATGATCGCGGTGGTGGAGTTCCTGGCGCCCTACAACGTCGACAGCCGCAACGTGAACTATATCTACGTGCCGCCGCAGAGCGTGCACCTGTTCCACGAAGGCGAGCTGGTCGGGCCGTTCGTCTACGCGCTGGACTACAAGCTCGACATGACGACCATGAAGCGCATCTTCACCGAGAACACGCAGAAGCCGATGCCGCTGCGCTTCTTCTGCCACGGCGACAAATACAAGTTCTGGGGGCTGATCGAGGGCGACCTGCACCTGGTCTGCCCGCCGGAGAAGGCGCCGATGTTCCTGCTCGGGTCCGACCGCCTGGGCCGCGACATGCTCTCGCGCATCCTCTACGGCATGCGCATCTCGATCACCATCGGCTTTGTCGGCGTCGCCGTATCCATCGTGCTCGGCATCGTCTTCGGCGGACTCGCCGGCTATTATGGCGGCTGGGTCGACGACCTGGTGCAGCGGGTGATCGAAGTGGTGCGCTCGATCCCGCATCTGCCGCTGTGGCTGGCGCTGGCGGCGATCCTGCCGGTGACGTGGTCGCCGCTCTGGGTCTATTTCGGCATCACCATCATCCTCGGCCTGATCGACTGGACCGGCCTGGCGCGCGCCGTGCG
>JAEUKU010000309.1 GCA_016794075.1 Rhodospirillaceae bacterium | reverse complement strand
GCGGCTGCGTTGCCTTCCCGCGCTATCTGGGAAGCGACGGCGTCGAGAGCTTCTGCCACCGCCTGGCGGAAGAGGCGGGCATCGTGCTGCTGCCCGCCTCGATCTACACGTCGAGCCTCAATCCGGTGGCGGCAGACCGGTTCCGCATCGGCTTCGGCCGCAGCTACACCAAGCAGGGCCTGGACGAGATGCGAAAGTTCCTGGGCAAGAACCGCGACGCGGCGTAGCGTCGCTCATTTTCCTTTTGCGGCGAGCCGCCCGTCAAACCTCCGCAGGGTCCCCTCCCCCGTTCCGGGGGAGGTGCCTAAATCACCCGCTCCAGCTCCGCGATGCTGGCGATGACCTCGTGCGCGCCGGCTTCCAGCAGCGCTTCCTTGGGCGAGACGCCGGTCAGGACGCCGATGGCGCGGCCGGCCTTGCCGGCGCGGGCCATGTGCATGTCGTGTGGCGAATCGCCGACCACGGCCAGATGCGCCGGATCGACTCCGACGTTGCGGGAAAAGGCGTCGACCATGCCGCCGCCGGGCTTGGTGCCGTGGCCGGTGTCGAAGCCGCAGATGAAGTCGAGCAGCGCCTCGGCGCGCAGGCGCTTCATCGCCGCGCGCGCCGCCTCCTCGCTGTCCATGGTGGCGACGCCGAGGCGCAGGCCGCGCCCCTTCAGCCGGCCGAAGAACAGCTCCAGATCGACGACCGGCGCTATGCCGGTCTTCTGGTGTTCCAGGAACATCACGTGCACACGGTCGTAGTGCTCGTCGACATTGCCGATGTCGAGCAGGCCGCACCAGACCTCGACGATCTCGCGGTTGCTGCCCGAGGCGATGGGCGAGGACGGCGCATAGCGCCCGGTCGCCGGGTCCTTGCCGGAATTCTCCAGCAGGAAGCGCGCCTTCTCGGCGTCGCCGCCCGCCACCATCAGCGCCGCCTGCTCGGTCAGCTCGCCCCAGGTGTGGTAGAAGTCGAACAGGGTCCCGTCCTTGTCGAACAGGATGGCGTTGATCATCGGATTGCTCTCTGGGGTGGCTACATCGGCGCCGGTTCGCCGATTTTGGCGTATTCGCTTTGCCGCAGCATGCCGCGATAGATCTCGTGCTCGCCGACGACGCCCAGCAGCTCGCCGTCGTCCGACAGCAGCACCAGGGGCCGCTTGGTCTGCGCCCGCACCGTCACGGCGGCGCGCATCGGGGTGCGCTCGGTGCCGCAGATCATCACATGGTCGGGCAGCTTGGTCAGGTTCAGTTCGGTGCTGTACGGCACCAGCTCGCCCGGCTTGCCGTTGACGATGAGGTTGGTCGGCTTGCCGCGGCTGTCGAGCTGACAACGGCATTTGCCGGCGCGGTCGAGTTGCAGCACGTTGCCGCCCGGATCGCGCGCAAGGTCGCCGACCGGGCGCATCAGCGTGCCGCCCTTCAGCACGGTCAGCGGATTCATCGAGGCGACGAACTGGCGGACATAATCGTTGACCGGATTGAGGATGATCTCCTCCGGCACGCCGAATTGTACCACCTTGCCCGCCTCCATGATGGCGATGCGGCTGCCGATCTTCAGCGCCTCGTCGAGGTCGTGGCTGACGAAGACGATGGTCTTTTTCAGCTTTTGCTGCAGTTCTATCAACTCATCCTGAAGGTGCTCGCGGATCAGCGGGTCGAGGGCGGAGAACGGTTCGTCCATCAGCAGGATGTCGGCCTCGGTGGCGAAGGCGCGGGCGAGGCCGACGCGCTGCTGCATGCCACCCGAAAGCTCGTGGCTGAACTTGTTGGCGAACTTGTCGAGGCGCACCAGCTTGATCTTCTCGTCCACCAGCCGGTCGCGCTCGGCCTTGGCCAGCCCGCGGATGTCGAGGCCGAAGCCGACATTGTCGCGCACGGTCAGCCACGGCATCAGCCCGAACTGCTGGAACACCATGGAGATGCGGTTGCGGCGCAGCCGGCGCAGCGTCTCCGCATCGCAGGAGGCGACGTCAACCTCCTGGCTGCCGTCATGCACCAGAACCTTGCCGCGCGACACCTTGTTGAGGCCGTTGACGCAGCGCAGCAGCGAGGACTTGCCGGAGCCCGACAGGCCCATCAGCACCAGGATCTCGCCCTCGTTGACGAAGACCGAGGCGTCATGCACCGCGACGAGGCAATTGGTCTTGTCGAGGATGGCATCGCGCCCCTCCCCCTGGTCGAGCAAGGCGATCGCGTCGGCCGCGCGGTTGCCGAAGACGACGTCGACATGCTCGAAGCGGATCGCGGTCCGGGAGTTGCTCATCGCCGCGCTCCTACTTCTTCACGCTGCGCTGCTTCATCACGCGGTCGAGCGCGATGGCCATGATCACGATGGCGAGACCGGATTCGGCGCCGAGCGCGATGTTGTTGGTGGCCAGCGCCCGGACCACCGGCGCGCCGAGGCCGCCGGCGCCGACCATCGAGGCGATCACCACCATCGACAGGCAGAGCATGATGCATTGGGTGACGCCGGCCATGATGGTCGGCAGCGCGGCCGGCAGCTTCACCTTGAACAGCAGCTGGCTGCGGGTCGAGCCGAAGCTCTCCCCCGCCTCGACCAGGGCGGTCGGCACCTGGCTGATGCCGAGATAGGTGAGACGGATCGGTGCCGGCACCGCGAAAATGACGGTGGCGAACATCCCGGGCACTACGCCGAGCCCGAACAGCGCCAGCATCGGCACCAGATACACGAAGGTAGGCAGGGTCTGCATCATGTCGAGGATCGGCGAGATGGCGTGCCAGATCGCCGGCCGCCGCGCCGCCAGGATGCCGATCGGAATGCCGATCAGGAGCGAGACCAGTGTGGCGTAGACGACTAGCACCAGGGTCTCCACCATCTCGTCCCACAGTCCAAGATTGAGGATGAACAACAGCCCCAGGAAGACGAACAAGGTGATCTTCCAGTTACGCTGGATCAAATGGGCCAGCGCCGCGATCAGCACCAGAAGCAAGAGTGGCGGCAGATACAGCAAGCCGTCCGCGGTGCCGTCGATGATAGTCTTCAGGACCAGCGAGAGGATGTCGAACAGCCACTCGCAATTGTCCTTGAGCCACTCGATGATCGCTTTGGACCACTGCCCGATGGGAATCTTGTGGTCGGTGATCAAAGACTGAAGCTGGTCCATCCGCCGTCCCCCTCGGCTGCACGCAACGCGGCGCGCTAATCCGGCCTAGGACAAAGTTTCCGCAATATGGCCGCGGGGCGCAAGCGCCCGCAAAGGAAAACGGGCGGCCCCTCCCCGAGGCCGCCCGCCCAACCTAGCCTTAGAGGCCGAGGCTCGCTTTCACCGCCGGCAGGCCGTCCTTGCCGTCGACGGTGGTGACACCGGCGAGCCAGGCATCCAGCACGCTCGGATTGGCCTTGAGCCAATCCACGGCGGCCTTCTCGCCATCCTCGCCCGCGCCGATCTTGTCCATGATGGCGCTTTCCATCGCCAGCTCGAACTTCAGGTTCGAGAGGAACTTGCCGACATTGGTGCATTCCGCGCTGTAGCCGGTACGGGTCAGCGTCTTGATCTGCGCGTCGCCGAAGCCGTCATTCTCGAAACCGGTGAGATACACCAATTCCATCTGGCCCATGACCGGATGCGGGGTCCAGCCGAGAAAGGCGATCCATTCCTGGTTCTTCATCGACTTCTCGGCCTGGGCCAACATGCCCTGCTCCGAGGATTCGACCAGTTCCCAGCCCTGCAGGCCGTTGGCCGGATCGTCGATCTTCGCCTGGACGATCTTGTTGCCGTCATTGCCCGGTTCGATGCCGTAGAACTTCTTGTCGAACTTGTCGCCGTTGGCGGCGAGGTCCTTCACGTCCTTCACGCCGGCATCGGCGACGTATTTCGGCACCACCGGTCCATAGCCTGCGCCGGTCAGGTTGGCATCCAGCATCTCGATCGACTTCTCGTCGAGATAGGGCTGCACGTTGGCGGCGTTGGAGGGCATCCAGTTGTCGAGGAAGACGTCGAGGTCCTTGTTCTTCAGGCTCTCGATGATGACCGGCAGCGCCAGCACCTGGTCCTCGGTCGCATAGCCGAGGCCCTTCAGAACGGTCTTGAACAGGCCGTTCTGGGCGGTGTTGTCGCTCCAGCCCACATCCGCCATGCGGACGGTCTTGCAGGAATCCGGCTCGGCCGCCTGCGCGCCGACCGCGGTGATGGCGAGCATCGCGCTGGCGAGAAGAAGTTTGCGCAACGTCATGGTTCAAAGCCTCCCAAGCTTCGTTGATTCGGTTAGATGACCCTCAAATCTCCCCAGCGGATCCGTTCGTCGCAGGGTCCGCGCACGACACGATCCGGGCAACCGGCCAATTTGCATTCGGCCTAGAGCGCTCCCAATTTCGGACACTAGCCCAGCCCTTCCGACCTGCCAAGTTTATTTTGGTTGATCAACCAACTTAAAAAAACCTAGAGTGAACGCCGGTCCGGCCGCGCCGGTCCACGCCCTTTCCAGCCTCATCCTAGGCCGGAGGACTGGCGGCAGACAGGGGCGCGGTGCTCAAACTTTCGCGAGGCTGGCCTTGCCCAAGATCGGCATGGAGGAAATCCGGCGGCGGCAGCTGATCGAGGCCACCATCGCTTCGATCCACGCTGTCGGCTTTTCGGAATCCAGCGTCTCGCGCATCGCGGCCCAGGCCGGGGTCTCGGCCGGCATCGTGCATCACTATTTCGAGGACAAGGGCGAGCTGCTGGAGGCGACCCTGCGCCAGCTGGGCGCCAATCTCAGCGCCTCGGTCGTGCGCCGGCTGCGCGCGGCGAAATCGCCCATCCACCGGCTGATGGCCGTGGTCGACGGCAATCTGGGGCCCGAGCTGTTTACGCCCGAGGCGGTCTCCGCCTGGCTCGCCTTCTGGTCCCAGGTGCCGACCTCACCGCGCCTCGCCCGCATCCAGAAGATCATCATCGAGCGCCTGCATTCCAACCTGGTGCATGCGCTGCGGCCCTTTGTTGCGGCCGGAGAGGTGCAGGGCGTGGCGCGCGATCTTGCCTGCCTCATCGACGGCATCTGGCTGCGCGCCGCCTTGCGGCCCGAGCGGCCGGATGGCCCGGACGCACGCCGCGCGGCGGTCGATTTCATCAAGCATCGGCTGGGCGCGAAGGTCGGCGCGCTGCCGTGGGAGAGGTGAAGGCGAGATGACGCCGCAATCTCGCTCGTCATGGCATGGCTTGGCCATGCCATCCACGAGTTCCTGTGAGCGAGACTGCGTAGCGGGAAACAAACTCGTGGATGCCAGGGCCAAGCCCTGGCATGACGCGATTTCGTGAATGAGTGGCGATCAGGATCAAGGCATGAAGTTCGACGCGGTATTTGACTATCTCATCGTCGGCGGCGGATCCGCGGGATGCGTGCTGGCCTATTGGCTGAGCGAGGACCCCGACAACAAGGTCTGCCTGCTCGAGGCCGGGCCGCGTGACGCGTGGTGGAACTGGAAGATCCACATGCCCGCCGCGCTCATGTACAACCTGATGGACGACAAGTACAACTGGTACTACCACACCGAGCCACAGCCCTACATGAACGACCGCGTCATGTACTGGCCGCGCGGTCGCGTGCTCGGCGGCTCCTCCTCGCTCAACGCCATGGTCTATATCCGCGGCCATGCGCTGGACTATGACCGCTGGGCCTTCAAGGAAGGCTGCGAAGGCTGGTCGTACCAGGAGATCCTGCCCTACTTCAAACGCGCCGAACACCGCGAGAAGGGCGGCGACGATTATCACGGCGACAAGGGCCCGCTCTGGGTCCATACCGGCGACCAGCCCAACCCGCTGTTCGAGGCCTTCATCGAAGCGGCGCAGCAGGCCGGCTACGCCTATACCGAGGACATGAATGGCTACCGCCAGGAAGGCTTCGGCAAGATGGACATGACGATCCATAACGGCCGGCGCTGGTCGGCCTCGACCGCCTTCCTGCGGCCGGCGGAGATGCGCAAGAACATGCGCGTGGAGACCAGCGCGCTGGCGCTGCGGGTCATCGTCGAGAACGGACGCGCCATCGGAATCGAGTTTTCGCAACACGGCCGCATCCACCGCTATCGCGCCGAACGCGAGGTGATCCTCTCCGGCGGCGCCATCAACTCACCGCAATTGCTGATGCTCTCCGGCATCGGTCCGGCCGATCACCTGAAGGAAATCGGCGTTCCGGTGGTGCACGACCTCCCGGGCGTCGGGCAGAACCTGCAGGAGCATCTGGAGATGTATATCCAGCAGCACTGCACCAAGCCGATCACGCTCTACACCTATACCAAGCCCTGGAACATGGCCTTGGCCGGCGTGCAATGGTTCCTGACGCGCAAGGGCGTCTGCACCTCGGCGCATCTCGAGGCCGGCGGCTTCATCCGCTCGGCAGCCGGTATCGAGCACCCGAACCTGCAGTTCCATTTTCTGCCCTCGACGGTCAACGATCACGGACGCAAGGCCGGCACCAGCCACGCCTACCAGGTGCATATCGGCAACATGCGGCAGGAGGCGCGCGGCTGGATCAAGCTGAAGAGCGCCAACCCGAAGGACCATCCGCGCATCCAGCCCTTCTACCTGGCGGCCGAAGCGGACCGGCGCGAGTTCCGCGACGCGGTCAAGCTGACGCGCGAGATCTTCGCTCAGAAGGCCTTCGACCCCTATCGCGGGCCCGAGATCCAGCCCGGCGCAAACGTGAAGACCGATGCCGAGATCGACGCCTTCATCCGCGAGCGCGGCGACAGCGCCTATCATCCGAGCTGCAGTTGCAAGATGGGCCATGACGAGATGGCGGTGGTCGACCCGCAGGCGCGGGTCCACGGCCTTCAGGGCCTGCGGGTGGTCGATGCCTCGATCATGCCCTCGATCGTCAGCGGCAATTTGAACGCCCCGGTGATCATGATGGCGGAGAAATGCTCAGACATGATCCTGGGCAAGCCGGCCCTGCCGAAATCCAACGCCCCGGTCTTCGTGCACCCCAACTGGCAGACGCAGCAGCGCTAGGGAATGGGACGCTCGGCAACTTCAATCATCGCCGTCATGCCAAGGCTTGGCCTTGGCATCCACGAGTCTGCCCAGACTTGCATGGTATCGCCCGACAAAACTCGTGGATGCCCGGACCAAGTCCGGGCATGACGAGTTTAGTAGGTAGGTCGAGAATTATGGTCGCGGTCGGCGCGCCTGACGTGTGCGGCTCAGAACGCGGCGTCAGTTCGACGCCATCAGCTGTTCGAGCGTGGTCACCGACAGCGTGCCGTGGTTCGGGTTGACGTCGAGCACGGTGACGGCGACCAGGACGCCGAGACTCACGGCGACCAGGAACCAGTGCGGCTGGCCGGCATTGCGGCGGCCACGGGTGAAGAGGGGTTTGCGGCGGCTATTCATAGCGGTGACCTCAGGGCAACAGGTTGCGTTCTTCGGCTTCGCGCCAGGGCGAAGCACGGCAGGGTTCGGATTGCTGAATGCGCACTCGCGGAGAAAACTTCGCGTCCCCCGACGCCACTGCCGCTGAGCTGAGAGTATTCAGCCCGGTTGCCCATCCCTCGGCAGCGCGTTCGCCCGTCAAGCGTCGATCCGGCTGGAGCGACACTAAACGCGCTTTCGCGATTCGATGAGAGGGATTTCCGCGACGGCGGTCGTCTGGCGCAGAGTTCTCACATCCATGCCACGGCTGCGCCACAGGCAGGGGCGCGACCGGGTCGGATGACGAGGCGCCGTCTCCCAGGATCGCCTTCGCCCGAAGCCCCAAATCGGCGTGCAAGCCGCCCCCGCCGAGCGATTCCGGCGAGAGGTGCGAGACCAGCGGCATGGCGCGAAGGGGTTTCATCGGGCGTTCTCGACTTGAGAGACACCTAATATTCCCATTCTTCTGTTAACAACCGCTTAGCGAGCCCGCGCAAATTTAGCTATTAGCGGGCCAAAACGATGCGATCTTGCCCGCCCTTTCCGGGGCCTGGGGCAGGCCGTCAGCGGTCACCCGGATCCTGGTCTTCGTAATAGAATTCCGGCAGCGGGTCGGCGCGCGGGTCGAGCGCGCCGGCGATGGCCGAGGTCGAGGGGACGGGCACGAATTTCGACTGCTCGTCCGCCGGCTTGGCGGCCCGACGGCTCATGCGCCAGCGGGTATAGAAGGCCAGCAGGACCGACATGGCGGCGATGAAGACGAACAGGCCGGACGGGCCGGTCAGTCCCATGACCGAGGAGCAGATCATCGGCCCGGCGGTCGCCCCCACCGCCCAGGCCAGCAGCATGCCGCTATTGGCGGCGACCATCTGGCTGCGGTCTATGTAGTCGAAGGCATGCGCCACGGCGGTCGGGTAGATGGTCGCCAGGAAGCCGCCCAGCAGCAGGTTGGCGACCGCGAGCAGGATGACCCCACCCTGCCCCACGCTGAAGACGCTCATCAGGATGGCGGCGGCGACGGCCGCCATCAACACCCCGAACAGCACAGTGCGGCGGTCGAACTTGTCGCTCAGGCGCCCGATCGGCCATTGCAGCAGGAACCCGCCGACGATGGGCGCTCCCATGAAGATCGAGTTCTCGAAGACCGACAAGCCGATCTCCGTGCCGTAGACCGCCCCCAGGCCGTAGAGGCTGCCGCTCATGATTCCGGCCCCGGCCGTACCCACGGTGCCGAGGGGCGAGGCCTTAAACAATT
This sequence comes from Rhodospirillaceae bacterium, assembly GCA_016794075.1. GTDB lineage: Bacteria > Pseudomonadota > Alphaproteobacteria > Dongiales > Dongiaceae > Dongia_A. The sequence goes on along the minus strand of JAEUKU010000309.1, from coordinate 1,064 downwards.
CGCCCAGGCTCATGGACCGGATATGACCAAGTTCCGGGCCCGAAACCCGCGTTAGGACTACAGGCACAAGAGACAGGGAGGTCAGGAGTGCCCCGAGGCAAAACAGCTGGATTCCGCCGGTGTCGTCCAGGTTGACGCCCAGCTGCCCCAGGCTGGAGGAGACATAGATTGTGATGGTGTAGAGCGACAGCACCTGGCCGCGCAGCTCGTTGGAGCTGCGCACGTTGAGCCAGCTTTCGATCACCGCATAGAGGCCGGCCATGCACAGCCCGACCACGCCGCGCATCAGCCCCCAGAGGACGACATCGAAGACCAGGGCATGGACCATGACCGCCGCCGTCAACAGCGCGGCGAAGGCGGCGAAGGCGCGGATATGGCCGACCCGCTGGATGATGCGCTGGGCATAGAGGCTGCCGAGGACGAAGCCGGCGTAGTAGGCCGACATGACGTAGCCGGCGACCTGCGGCCCCACCCCTTCGGCGCCCATGCGGATCGGCAGCAGGATGCCGATCAGGCCGACGCCCAGCGCCATCAGCCCGGCGCCAAGCAGCAGGGAAAATACGGAGCGGATCGCCTCGATCATCGCGGCGCCCCCGGCAGCGCGGCAGCGACCGGTCTGGAGGGCTTCGGGCCGGAACGGGTCGCCATGGTTGGTTGCGTCTCGCGCTTGGTCTAGGCTGGCCGGGGATTGCCCCTCGGGGGCCGCTGCAATCGGCGCGGTATGGCATGGGGCAAATCCCCCGCGCAACAGGTGTTTTGGTCATGGGGATATTCGAATTGCACCCACAACTGGCCGCCGACGGCCTGTTCCTGGCCGACTGGCCGCTCTGCCGGGTGCTGAGGATGAACGACCGCACCTATCCCTGGCTGATCCTGGTGCCGCGCCGCGCGAACATCCGCGAGATCATCGACCTCGTAGATGAGGATCAACAGATCCTGATGCAGGAGATCGCGCGGGCGAGCGCGGCGCTGAAGACGCTCCGCCGGCCGCGCAAGATCAACGTCGCAGCGCTCGGCAACATGGTGCCACAGCTCCACGTGCACGTGATCGGGCGTGACGAGAA
>JAEUKU010000143.1 GCA_016794075.1 Rhodospirillaceae bacterium | reverse complement strand
CGTCGCTGGCGGGGCCGGCGCTGCTGCATCTCGGCGTACCGCTCATCGTCAGCCACATGTTCGTGTTCTATTTCGGCATCCTGGCGGACCTCACGCCCCCGGTGGCGCTGGCCGCCTTCGCCGCCGCGCCGATCGCCAAGGCATCCGGCCTGAAGATCGGAATGCAGGCGGTGAAGATCGCGCTGGCCGGCTTCGTCATTCCCTTCATGGCGGTCTACACCCCTGCCTTGATGCTGCAGGAGGGTGGCCCGCTTGCCGAAGCGATCGGGTTTCCCCTCGCGGTCGCCTATATCGTGGTGAAGGCGTGCCTCGCCATCGGTCTCTGGGGCGCGGCGGCGATCGGGTTCCTGCTGCGACCGCTGGCGCTGTGGGAGCGGGCATTGGCGACGGTCGCGGCTTTCAGCCTGGTGCTCGCGCTGCCGATCACCGATGAGGCTGGCTTCGCGCTCAGCGTTCTTTTCATCGCGCAGCATGTCTGGCGCGGGCGCCGGACGGCCAAGGCCTGAGGGGCGGGGCCACGGATATGGGTATCTGCCTGCTGATCGGCGCCAAGCAGATCGCCTATGCGGCGTCGGCCTTCACCTTGACCTGGACGCACTCGGTGGAAAAGACCGGCTGGGAGGAGGATTGGCAGGTGACGCCGGGTGGCCTCGAGATCGTCGAAGCGCGGATCGCGGGAACGGGCGCCGGCATGGAACCGCCGGCCGATGCGGTGTTCGACGGCAAGGTCTGGCATTATCGCCCAAATCTGCCACCGCAGGACGAGGTGGTTCTGGCGCGATCAGGCGCAACCGACGGGGGATGGCGGATCTGTTTCGATGGCAGTTGCCTCGCTTTGCCAGAGCCAAGCGGCGAGACAGCGTCGTCGATGATCCTTAGGGCGTGCTCGTAGCGAAGCGGCGACAGCGACTTCAGGCCTTCGCCTTCGTCAGCATCGCATGAATGTCTTCGTGGGCGATCGGCTTGCGGACGGCGCCGATGACATTGACGCCTCGCATCCTTCCGACGCGCGCGGCGGCATCGAGGTCCTGCTGCGGCATGCCGCTGATCATCACCACAGCGCCGGGATATTTGAGCTCGGCCAGCACGCTCTGCAGCTTGTAGCCGTCGCGGTCGGGGATGCCGACGTCGAGCACCACGATGTCAGGCTCCCACTCGCTCACCACGCGCTCGAAGGCGCTGGTGTGCTCGAGCGTGGTGACTTCGCAGAGCAGGTCAATGCCGGCGCGCTCGATGGCCGCCACGGCGACCGGTTCGTCGTCGACGATGAGGATACGCTTGATCTTGGCATTCATGGCCTGAGAATCTCCCAGCCGGTCCGTCCCGGCGCTATCCCAGACCAGAGACTCTTAACAAGAGATTTACCGGCGGGAATGCCGCCGTCAGATCGGGTCGGCTGGCCGATGGGCATCCTGCGGGTCGACCGCCGCGGCTGGGGCCGGCCCGGCGGCCTGGGCCAGCGGCATGATCTGCTCGCGCTGAAGGGCCGCGTCGATGGCGAAATTCACCGCGCTGAGGGTTGGCAGATAGTAGTCGGTGTCCGAAACGAAGCAGCGCAGCTCGAAGTCGAGTTTCTCCTCGCCGATGGCCCGGAAGATCACGCTCGGCGCCGGGTATTTCATCACATGCTCAGCTTCCTTGGCGCAGCGCAGCAGGATGCGCTCGACGGCGCGGGCGTCGGCGCCGGGGGCCACGCTCAGCCGCACGATGACCCGGGCGATGCGGTTCTTGTGGGTCCAGTTGACGACCGGGCTGGCGATCAGCGCGGAATTGGGCACGATGACCGAGGCGCGGTCGAAGGTCTCGATCTCGGTCGAGCGCACGGAGATGCTCTTGACGATGCCTTCGGTGCTCCCGACGATGATCCAGTCGCCGGTCTTGATCGGCCGCTCGATCAGCAGCAGCAGACCGGCGACGAAATTCTCCACCACCGTGCGCAGGCCGAAACCGATGCCGACGGAGAGCGCACCGGCAACCAGCGCGATGGAGGAGAAGTCGATCCCCAGCACCATGATCGCGATCATCAGCACGACCAGGCCGGCGACGTAGCCGGTGCCGGTCGAGATCGAGTTCTGCATGCCCAGGTCGAACTGGGTGTTGGGCATCACCCGCTCGCGCACCCAGCGCTTGAGGCCGCCCACCAGCAGGAAGCCCACGATCAGCGTCACGATTGCGGTGGCGACGTCGACCAGCGAGAGATTGAGGTCGCCGAGCCGGATCTGGGTGAAGAACTGGACGGTCCAGGCATTGAGCAAGGTCGGCGACAGGCCGCAGGCGATCAGCACCACATAGACCACCGGCGGCCACAAGATCACGTCGGCCATCAGCCGCAGCCAGAAGGCAAGGCGGCGCCCGGTTTCCGGTGACAGGCCGGTGGTGCGCGACACGGCGTCGTAGATCCTGCTGCCGGGAGTCATCACGGTCCGGATGGTTTCGCCGATGATCTCGCGCAGCAACAGGGCGGCGCCGATCAGCGTGACGGTGACCGATAGCGACAACAGCAGGTCCCTGGCGAGCGAGGCATAGCCGAGCAGGGCCGCCAGCAAGGAGGCGACGATGGCGAGGGCCGCGAGGCCGCGCAGGATCCAGGAGAGTCTGGACTTGAAATGCGTATCGCTGACCCAAGAGCGCGCGCGTAGTCCGGGCAGGAAGACGATGACGGCGATCAGGCTGGCCACCAGCGCCAGGATGGAGACGAACTCCGCCGAGGGCGACAGGCTGCGTGGGTCGGAAACCGCGTTGATGACGATGGAGAGGATGAGGAAACAGAGCGCCCCGGTCAGCACGCGCCGGCCGAGCTTTCTGGCGGCTTTGGCCGGCACCGGCACCAGGCGCCAGGCGGGATAGTCCGGCGACAGGCAGGCGATGGTCAGGCCGGAAACGATGAAGAACAGCACCAGGTAACCGCCGCTGGCGAGCACGAAGATGGGGAAGGCCGAATCCTCGATCTGCTGCGGCAGGGTGATGACGAACAATCCGTGCAGCGCGACGATTGCGAGGGTGGGCAACAGGACCCGCGCTACCGTGCCGGCGATGGCGGCGACGATGCGGCGCGTATAGCTCGGCTCGGCGATCTCCGCGCGCGGACCCCAGCGGGACAGCACCCAGCGGCGCAACGGGAAAGCGAGCACGGCGGCAATTGCCAGGATGCCCAGCGCCAGGACAATGGTGAGCATGTCCATCTCGGCGATCTGCAGGTTCCGCCACCACTGCAGCGCGGAGGAGTGCAGGGATTTGTAGACGACGTTCGGATCGGCGAGCGCCGCCTGCCAGGTTGCCGGCAGGAGTGGCGAGGGACCGCGCACTGCCAGCGCGCGCTGGCGCAGCGACTGCTCTCGGCCGCCAATCTCCGCCTGCACCGCCTGGGCCCGGGTGATCGCCAGTTCCGCGCGGGTGATGCGGCCCTGGAACCGGGTGAGCTCCTCGGACAGGCGGGTGCGCGTGGCGGCGATGTCGGGGTCTTCCGGGGGTTGGCCTTCGACCGGTGGTGCGCCAAGGCTGGAAAGCTGGCTGCGGACCGGCTGGGCCAGGCTCTGCTGCGCGTCGCGAAGCGCCCGCGCATCGGCGATCAGGAGCCCGATGGATTGCAGAATCTGGCCGTAGCGTTCCTGCGGCAGGTCCGGGTCGCCGGCGAGCTCTTTTTCAATCGCATCGAGCTTGGCCTCCCAGGCCTGCAGCAGTTCGGCGGGCGATTCCTGCGCCATCGCAGTCCTGTCGAACGCGATGGCCACAAGCAGGATGGATAGAAAAGCCGCGATGAAGCGCTGCATGGGAGCGGACGGAACCTCGGTTGCGGCCGCTAGACTAGCCGAGGCGGAGAGCTTGTCCAGCGCACAGAAGCCCGTTGCATCAATGTGATAGGGCGGGTCGGCTCAGGAAAATGCCGCCTCGACCCGGCCCAGGCCGGGGAACTCGGCCACCAGGCTGTCGCCGGGGCCGATCGCGGCCGGGGTGATGCAGGTGCCGGTGGTGACGATCTCGCCGGCCTTCAGCCCGATGCCGCGCCGGGACAGGTGGTTGGCGAGCCAGGTCAGCGCCAGGCGTGGATCGCCCAGCGCATTGGCGCCGCTGCCTTCGGCGGCGAGGCTGCCGTTGCGCAGGACGCGGACCGGTTGTCGCGGCAGATCGAGGTCGGTCCAATGCGAGATGCGCGGGCCGAGCAGGAACCAGGCGGCGAAGGCATCGTCCGCGGTGATGTGCGGCGCGCCGATGGTGTCGAAGACCTCATAGCGGGCGTCGGGTACTTCGATGGCGAGGTGCATGGCCTCGACGGCGGCACAGACCTGCGTCTGGTCATAATCGTCGGCGCGGGGCGGCAGATCGCTGCCCATGCGAAAGGCGAACTCGGCCTCCATCACCTTCATGTGCAGTGGGCCGGCCGGCAATTCGGCGCCGCTCTTCAGCACGAAATCGGCGAACAGGCGGCCGGAGAGCGGCTCGGTGACGCCGATATGCGCCTGGCCGGCCTTGCTGGTGGCAGCGATCTTCCAGCCCAGCACGGGCTGGGCGGCGCAGGCGACCATGGCGTCCTGGATGGCGTAGCCTTCGGCCAGGGTCGCGGGGCGCATCTCGGCGGGCAGGGCGTCGATGCGCTTGTGCTGCAGGCGGGTGCGCCAGAGCAGATTGGCGGCGTCGCGAATGGCGGTCGGGTGCATGGAGTGGCTCTCGGGCGGGTGCGATGGCTCAGCCTTAGCAAAGGCGCGCGGCGCTGTCACGGCTTCGGTCGCTAATGGAAGTCCCGGCTTTTCAGGCGCATCAGGCGCTGGTCGCCGGTGA
>JAEUKU010000274.1 GCA_016794075.1 Rhodospirillaceae bacterium | reverse complement strand
CAGGCATCGTCTTTCCCCCTCTCTGATTTGGGGTGAAATCGTCTCATTGGATCGTGAGCGGACGACGGGTAGGCCGCTGAGTCCGTCGCGGGAGCACCAGCAAATCAGCCCCGGGAGATTGTAGCCACAAAGTAGCCAAATGATGGCGACCGGGCTGCGGCGAAGTCTAAGCTATTGAGAAGACTGGCGACCCCAACGGGATTTGAACCCGTGTTCTCAACGTGAGAGGCTGATGTCCTAGGCCACTAGACGATGGGGTCGCGGCGCTGGTGGGGGCCCGGGAACCGGGCCGCCGCAGTTGATACGGGATGCGCGGGCGGCAATCAAGCGATTTGTCGGCGGCGCGGGATTTCTCCGGCGGTCCGCCTTTCCACCCGTTTCACGAGACGGTTCAACGGCTTACCGGGCGGCGGGAACCGCGCCGGCGGGGCCGTATTGTACCCCGGCGCCCTTGACTCGCGCGCGGTTGCCCGCAGCATCGGGGGCGGCCCACCGGACTCCAGGGGAACGCGGCCATGATCGACAATCCGCACTGCCCGGTTTGCGACCATCATGCCTGGCGGCCGATCGGCCGCCGCACCTTCCGCCGCGCCCAGGCGGACCGGGTCACCGGCTGGCACCGGCGCGCCTTCGACATCCTGTTCCAGGTCTGGGCGCCGGACGCCGAGGAATTCAGCGTCGTCTACCAGCTGTGCGAGGAATGCGGCTTCGTGCTCTACACGCCGCGCCCGTCGAGCGCCGACGTCGACGCCAAATACGCCTTCTCCAAGGGCCTGCCCCGCGCCAAGGCCTATGTGCCCTATGACACGCCGTGGGAGACGCTGCGCACGCGGCGCATCTTCGACATCCTGGCGCCGCACCTGGATGACGTGCGCGGCGCGCGCATACTCGACTACGGCGGCAGCGACGGCCGCCTGGTGCGCAGCCTCGCCGAGGCCGGGGCCGCATGCGAGGTCGCCGATTACAGCGGCAGCGCGGTTCCCGGCGTGAAGCAGGTCGGCGCGACGCTGACCGACCTGGACGCCCAGGCGCGCTACGACGCGATCCTGTGCAGCCATGTCGCCGAACACGTGACCGAGCCGGTGCGTCTGGTGCAGGACCTGGCCGCGCTGCTGAAGCCCGGCGGCACCATGTATGTCGAGGTGCCGGTCGAGATCTGGCGCCGCCCGCCGGCGCCCTCGGAGCCGGTCACCCACATCAACTTCTTCACCCCGGCCTCGCTGCATCGGCTGATGGCGCGGACCGGCCTCGCGGTCGAATATTGCCGGCTCGGCGCCCATCCGCATCCGCAGGGCGGCTGGCGCATGGTCGCCGGCTGCATCGCGCATAATCGCGGCGCGGCGACGCAGCCGGCCGTCGGCGACGGCGTGCGCGAGGTGGAAAGCCTGCTGAAGCCGGGGCTCGGCCTGCGCCTGCGGCACCGCGCGCTGCTGGCGCGCGACATCCCCGCCGCAATCCTGCGCAAGGCGCGGCGATTCGCCGGCGGCGGCGCCGGTGCGCGCGACCTTTCCGGCCACGACGCGCACTAAGCCGGATTGTCTCCAGCAAGAGAGATCGGCAACCCCGCGAACCAGGGCAGGCTGACCCGCGCGGTGGTGCCGCGGCCCTTGGCGCTGCTCAGGGTCAGGCGGCCGCCATGGAGCTCGACGAGCGCCTTGGCCAGCGGCAGGCCGAGGCCGGTGCCGGCCTGGGTCTTCACGAAGACGGAATCGACCCGGCCGTAGAGCTCGAGCGCCGTCTCGAGTTCTTCGGCGCTCATGCCGATGCCGGTATCGGCGATGGCGATCTCGGCGCCGGCCGGGCCGGCGGCGATGGTCAGCGTTACCGCGCCGCCGCCGGGGGTGAACTTCACCGCGTTGGACAGCAGGTTGAGCAGGATCTGGCGGATGGCGCGCGCATCGGCATGCAGCACCGGACAAGCCGGGTCGATGGCGGCGGTCAGCGCCACGCCGCGCGCGGCCGCCATGGTGCGCACCGCCTCGATCGCGGCCTGGGCGATTTCCGCCGCCGGCACCGCCTCGACCTGCAGCTCCATCTTGCCGGCCTCGACCTTGGAGAGGTCGAGGATGTCGTTGATCAGCGACAGCAGATGCGCGCCGCTCTCATGGATATAGGCGACATAGTCGCGATACGCCGCCGGCTGGACCGGGCCCAGCGCGCCGCCCAGCATCAGCTCGGAGAAGCCGTTGATGGCGTTGAGCGGCGTGCGCAGTTCGTGGCTCATATTGGCGAGGAACTGCGACTTGCCGCGATTGGCCTCGTTCGCCGCGTTGCGCGCCAGCTCCAGCTCGCGGGTCAGCGCCACCAGCTCGGCCTCGCGCCGCTCGAGCGCCTCCTTGGCCGCCTGCAGCTCGGCCTCGCGCGCTTTCAAGGCGCTGATGTCGGTCCAGATGCCGACATAGCCGCCGTCGGCGGTGCGCCGCTCGCTGATCCGCATCCAGCGCCCGCCGCTCCATTTCACCTCGATCGGGTGCGGCGGCGGGTTGCGGTGGCGCTCCATGCGCTGGGCGATCCACGCCTCGCGGTCGAAATCCGCCGCCGCCGGCATGTCGTGATAGGCGAAGGCGCGCACGATCTCCTCGAATTTGCGCCCGGTGACGTCGTCGCCGAAGGCCTTGCGGCTGCCCTCGTCCATGAAGGCGGCGTTGTGCAGGATGATGCGGTCCTCGGCATCGAACAGGCCGAAGCCGTCCTCCATGGCGTCGACCGCGCCGCGCAGGCGCAGATCGCCGGCGCTCAGCACCCCGGCTTTGGCGGCGGCCAAGGCGGCGCGCCGCCCCCAGGGGAGCTGCAGCCGGGCAGCCAGGGACCCCAGGAATGCGCCGAGCGTCGCCCGCTCTCCAACGAATACCAGCATGCAAAAACGATCCGGCCCAATGCGATTCCCGGAGTCTTGCCGAACTTGGTTAAGATTGTGTCTGCATCCGGGGCGAAATGCCGCGCTCAGGCGGCCCGGGCCGCGACCTCGCTCGCCACCTTCAGGAAGCGCTCGACCTTGGCCGGGTCGGTCTCCCAGGCGGTGACCAGGCGGATCAGGTTCGGCTCGCCGGGCCAGTCGTAGAATTCGGCGCCGGCTTCGCGCAGGCCGGCGATCACCGCCGCCGGCAGCACGACGAAGAGTTCGTTGGCCTCGACCGGATCGCGCAGCCGCGCCCCGGGAATGCGCAGCAGGCCCTGCGCCAAACGCTGCGCCATGGCGTTGGCATGGCGCGCCAGCTTCAGCCACAGCCCGTCGGCGAGGAAGGCGTTCAGCTGCGCCGAGACGAAGCGCATCTTGGAGACCAGGTGCCCGGCGCGCATGCGGCGATAGGCGAAGCTCTCGGCCAGCTTGTCGTCGAAGAACACCACCATCTCCGCCGCCATGGCGCCGCCCTTGGTGGCGCCGAAGGAGAGTGCGTCCACGCCCGCCTCCCAGGTCACCGCCTTCGCCGGCACGCCAAGGAACGCCATGGCGTTGGCGAAGCGCGCGCCGTCCATGTGCACGCGCATTCCCTCCGCCTTGGCGAGGCGGGCGATGGCGCGCACCTCGTCCGGGCGATAGACGGTGCCGGATTCGGTGGCGTTGGTCAGGCTGATGGCGGCGAGGGGCACCTGGTGCGGATCGCTCGAGCGCCACCTGGCGAGCGCGGCGGCGACGCCCGCCTCGGTCATCTTGCCGTGCGCGCCGGCGACGGGGATGAGCTTGGCGCCGCCGCTGTAGAATTCCGGCGCGCCGCATTCGTCGACCATCACATGCGCCGCCTCATGCGCCAGCACGGCGCCGTAAGGCGGGCACATGCAGGCCAGCGCCAGCGAATTCGCCGCGGTGCCGGTGGCGACGGGGAAGGCGCGCACCTTGCGCTCGAAGATGTCGGCCAGCCGGCTTTCGATCCGCCGCGTCCAATCGTCGTTGCCGTAGGGCCAGGCGGTGCCGTGATTGGCCTCGGCCAGGGCCTGCATGATCTCCGGCGCCACGCCGGTCACGTTGTCGCTGCAGAAGTTCATGGTCTACTCGTTCGGAAAGTGGAACTGGCCGATCAGCGCGCCGGTCTTGAGATCGGCGATCAGCACGCGCCGGCAGGTGTCGTTGCCGCCCACCTGCACGATCAGGCGGTCGCCCTCGGCCTCGACGTAATCGACGCTGCAGCCGGGCGGCAGCGGCAAGGGCGAGACGCCGAAATTGACCGCCTTCGGCTCCGGCATGTTGACGGCGCGATAGACGATGGTGCCGGCGATGACCATGCCGCAGAGCGCCAGCACGATGGCGAGGCCGATCACCACGGCCTTGAGCAGCCGGGCCGGCCGCGCTACGTCATCGCTGGAAGCTCTTCCGTCCGACACGCTACCATCCCCACCAGGAACCCGATGACCGCCAGCGGCGACCCCACAGAGAGCCAAATACAAGGCGGCCAAACC
>JAEUKU010000227.1 GCA_016794075.1 Rhodospirillaceae bacterium | reverse complement strand
CTCGGTGCGCATATAGTAGGTGAGGTATTCGGCCGCGCGGTCCTGCTTCCCGGCAGCGAGCAGGGTCTCGGCGATGTCGACGGCGCCCGGCTGCGCGGCGATCCGGCGGCGCTCCACCGCTTCCCAGAGCGCCGCGATCTCCGGCAGGAACAGCTCGCTGTGGCGCTGGACGAGATAGAGCAGGCGCTTGCCCGCTTGCACGGCGGAGCGGGTGGCTTCCACGCCCTGGGGCACGCGGGAGACGTCGTCGCGGCCCTTCTCGGCATGGCGCAAATCGACGAAGCGGGCGGATTCGCCGGCGGTGAGGTAGCGGTGCTGGCGGTATTCCGGCAGCACCTCCGTTGCGCCCAGGAAAACGGGCGTGAAAGGTGCCGCCAGCGCCGCCGTTGGCGTATGCCAGAGGTGCCGCAGCGCTGCGTGCGGCGGATGGATCAGCGGCACCACCTGTCCGTAGCCGGCGGTGTCACCGGTCAGCTTCTCCGTGCGCACGGCCCAGAAGATGTCGGGCAGCGCGATCTTCTCCGGCCGCGCGGCGCGGGCGCGCATCTCCGCCTCAATCCATTGCACGCCGGCCCAGCGGCCTTTGCCGTCGCCATAGATCTGGTTGAGGTCGAACGCCTGACCGTCCTTGTGCCAGCCTTGCGCTTTGGCGAAGGAAACAAGGTTTGGCGCATACAGGAAGTCCGGATGCCGCGGCTGATCGACCGGGATCACGCCGATATAGCCGGGGCGCGAGGCGCGGATGCTGTCGGGGCCGAGCCGCTCCGCCGCCCACAATTTCTGCCCGCCCGCGCACTCCACCACGACCCAGGCCTCGTCCGGATCGGCAATGAGGTGCGAGTTGCCGCCATAATCGGAATAACCGTGCCGTGCGATCAATTCGCCGATCAGTTCGACCCCTTCGCGCGCGGTGCGGGCGCGTTCGAGCACGATGCGCGCGAGGTCGCTGTAATTGGGGCCGGTCTGATCCTTCGGTGTCATCGCGACAAGCTCGTCGCGCGAGGTCGACCAGATGTCCCGCACCGCGACGCCGTGCTCGTTGACTCCGCCATTGGTGAGCGGCGCCGGCACGCCCAGGTAATAGCTGTAGCTAACGCGGATATGGCGCGCCGTCTCCGCAACCTGTGGAATCTCGCTCAAGCGGCCGGGCATGTCGGCCGCCGGGGTCACGCCGACGGTGATGGCCGAGCCCGTCGCATGCTGCGCGCGCGGCACGATCTCCAGCCAATGGCTCGACGGCTCGTCGCCATATCCGGCGAGATAGGCGATGCCGTCGGCGGTATGGTTCCGCCCGATATAGAGGCCGTAGCTCATGGTTTGGGCTCCTACCGCGCCCCGCCGCCATTGACGACGATGCACTGGCCGGTGACGTAGCCGGCGCCGGCGAGCAGGTAGAAGATCACTTCGGCGTAATCCTCGGGCTTGCCGGCACGTTTCAGCGGCAGCCTGGCTACCGTGGCCGCCAGGTCGGCCGGATCGAACTTGCAGTCCCAGCCGGAGCCGTCGACGACGTTGGGCGCGATGGCGTTGACGCGCACCTCGGGCCCCAGAGCATAGGACCATTCGGTGGTGAGCAGGATCAGCGCCGCCTTGGTCGCCGCATAGACCGAGGAGGAGCCGCCATAACCGAGCCCCGCCGTGGAGGCGACATTGACCACGGCGCCGCGCGCCTTCTTCAGATGCGGCGCGGCCGCCTTCAGGCAGCGATAGGGACCCACCTGGTTGATCGAAACCAGCTTGGCCCAGAAGGCCTCGTCCATCCGCGCGAAATCGTCGACCGGGATCGGCTTTGCCGTGCCCGGCGTGCCGGCATTGTTGACCAGGAAATCGAGCCGGCCGAATTGCGCGGCCGCCGCCTCGATCATCGCGGTGACGTCGTCCGGCTTCGACACGTCGCCGGGAAAGCCGGCGACATTACGCCCGGCGTGCTTCAGCCGGTTGACCTCCTGCGCCAGGCGCGGATTGCCGGCGAGGTCGTTGATCGCCACGCTGCAGCCATTCGCTGCCAGCCGCTCGACCGTGGCCAAGCCGATGCCCGAGGCGCCGCCGGTGACGAAGGCGACCCTGCCGGAAAGATTCGCGCTGATCATGAAGCCCCCTGACGGCGGATTACTCTTCTTCCTCCGCATCATCGCGGAATTCGCCGGTCAGCTTCAAGCCTTCGATGCCCGTGGCCCCATCCTTCTTGATCACCCGCCGGGCCACCTTGCCGGTCTCTTCCTGCAAGGAGCTTGCCAGCGTCTCCGAATGGGTGACGATCCAGATCCGCGTGCGCTGCGCCGCCTGGGCGATCAGGCGCGCGAGCGGCGGCAGCAGCGACGGATGCAGGCTCGCTTCCGGCTCGTTCAGCGCGATGAGCGAGGGCAGGCGATAGCCCATCAGCGCGCCCAGCAGGCATAGATACTTCAACGTGCCGTCGGACAGCTCATGCGCGCCGAACGCGCGCGGCGTCTCGGGGAAACGCATCTCGAACTTGCACCAGCTGCCTTCGTCCCAGGCATTGAGTGTGGCGCCGGGAAAGGCGTCGTCGATCGCGGCGGCGAGGTCGACCGTGTCCTCACGAATGACAAACAGAGTCGCCAGCACAGCGGCGAGATCGCTGCCGTCGGCGCTCAAGGTCGGCGTGGTGATGGCATGGCAAGGCTTGCGGATCGGCGAGGCCTCGTCGGTGCGGAAGTCGTGATAGAGCCGCCAGTCGAGCACTTCGCGACGCAGGGCTTCGAGCTCGGGATACCGCCCACCGTCGCGGAAGCTGCCGAGCGCGGTTTCGGAAGACAACACGGAATCCTTATGGACGACGCGCTTCCCATCTTCGTCACGCAGGGCGACCATTGGTCCCTTGCGTTCCATCATCGCAACCTCGCGGCCACGTAGACGCGAACTCAACCGCTCCTCCTTGACCAAGGGCTCGGATACAAAGGCAGCTTCGGTTGGTTGCCGCACCCCGATCTCAATCTCGTAGGAATTCGGCAGGCCGACCTCGACGCCATAAGCCAGTTCGTCGAAATGCGCCTTGAGGATGAGGCGCGTCGGCTCGTGCCTGCGCCGTGAGCCGGCCCATAAGACGGAATCAAGCCCGCCCTCATCGGCGATCGCGCGGGTGATCGTGCCCGACGCCGCAGCGCGCAGCAGGCCGAGCGCCTTGTAGAGGTTCGTCTTGCCGACCCCATTGGCGCCGATGAAGATCGAGCAGGCCTCGACCGGCAGATAGAGATTGCGGATCGAGCGGTAGCCCTTGATCGAGACGGCGCTGAGCGGCATGGGCGATTCTTTTCCAGGTTTATTGTCCTCGGAAGATTGACAGAACCGCCGGTCCTTCGCTACCAATCAGGCGCTCCGCCAGACGGAGCGTTCTTGCGCGAGTGTCTATGTCTCCCATTGCCGCCCCGCTGCGGACCTAGGGAACCGGCTGACGATCTCCGGGCCGTTCCGGCCTTCGTATCTCGGTTCCTGAACGCCGCCTGATCGAATCCTGCCGCGCGCCGGCGGGACGCGTCTTTGCGCGCCCGCATCCGCGCCGGCAATTCCCAGGTTCCGGCATCGGGAGCTTTTCCGTTGAACGTTTCGAAATACGAACAGCGCGTGCTGCACGCGCTGGCGCAAGGCGGCTGCATCACCTTCGAGAAGGACGAGCGCGGCAAGATCGTCGAAGTCCTCTGCTTCAACCGCGAGGGCTGGGTGCTGAGCGACTGCACGCTCGGCATCTTCCAGAAGCTGCGGCGGCGCGGGCTCATCGCCTCGCGCGAGTCCGGCCCTTACCAGATCACGCGTCTGGGTCTGGGCGCGGTCAGGGCGCAGCTCGACAATCGCTAGATCGACAAGAGGGAGCGCCCGCTGCCAGAATGGCGGCGGGCGTTTTCTACCAGGGCAGGGGCATGACGATCGGGATCGAGCATATCGCGCCGCTGCTGCCGGCGGATTGGCCGGGGCGGCAGCTGGAGGTGATGCCGGGCGATCTCGGCTACTACGTTACCGCCGGCTTCGGTGCGGGTGCGAGCCCGCTGGTCCGCCCGTGGGATAAACTGACCGCCATCGGGCGGCAACAGGGCTATGTCGATCTCGATGTGGAGGAGTTCGAGCCCATCCTGGGTGCCCCCGCGTCGGATCCGGCCGGCGGCTGCATCTATTTCGACGACGACATCGAACCGCAGGATCTCGCGACGGTACTGCGGGTCATGGGCGTGCAGGGGGCGTTGCGGGACTATGTGCTGTTCGGCGCGGAATCGGAGGACACCTCCGAGGATCGCTATCTCGACCAGCTCCGCATCGTCTCGCGCGGCGCGCTTACCCATCTCTTCAACGTACCGACCGAGTTCGTCGGCGACCTGCCCAAGCCGGCGGCGCCGGTGGAAACGCTGATCGAGACGTTCGTGTCGGCGCAACGCGCAAAATGGAACGATCCGCGCTATGCTTTCGGCAGCAAGCTTGCCGGCAAGCTGGGCGGGGACGGCGACCGGGCCGGGGTATCGTGGGCCAAGGAATCGCTCGCCTTCGGCTTTCTGCTGGAGAACCAGTATTGGCAAGTGATGCGGATCTGGAGCCGGCCATGGCTGATGACCAGGTGAGCGTGTTCGACATTCGCGGCCGCGCCTATATCGTCACCGGTGCCGGGCGTGGCATCGGCGCCGAACTTGCCAACGGTCTGGCCGAGGCCGGTGCGGCGATTGCCGTGGCCGGGCGCACCGGCGCCGATTGCGAGAAGGTCGCCGCTTCCATCGCGGCCAAGGGCGGGCGGGCGATCGCTGTCGGCTTCGATGCGCGCGACGAGGCGCAATGCGCCGAGCTGGTGACGCGTGCTGCGGCCACGTTCGGTCAGCTCGACGGCGCGGTGATCAATCACGGCATCGGCCTGCACCGTGATGCGCTGGACACCACGCGCGAGGAATTCGCCGCGATGCTCGACGGCAACCTGACCAGCTATTTCCTGATGTGCCGTGAGCTCGGCCGCCATTGGATCGCGGCAAAGCAGCCCGGCGCCATCGTGCTGATGTCGTCCAACGCCAGCATCCTCTCCTATGGCGAGCTGGCGGCTTATGGCGTCTCCAAGGCCGGCGTCGACCAGCTGGCCCGGCAGCTGGGCGCCGAATGGGCCCGGCACGGCATCCGGGTCAACGCAATCGGCCCCGGTTATATGGCCGCCTCGATGAAGGGCATCGAGAGCATCTATGACGCGCCCGAGGTGAAGGCGAAGATCCTGCCGAAGATCCCGGCGGGCCGTTATGGCGCGCTGCGCGAGCTGCTGGGCGCGACCCAGTTCTTCCTCAGCGACGCCTCCAGCTATGCCACCGGCCAATATCTGGCCGTGGATGGGGGCTATTCGCTTATCTGAGCGCGACCTTCGTCGCAGTTGATATGGGCAGCGATCCCGCCCAATATTCAAGGGTCGATATTACCGCGATTGCCGCGCAAATTGTTGCTGCGCTGCAGCGAGAATGGCAGCGCCGCACAGGTGGCGGTGCACAGAAACCGACCAACGGTTCATTCAACAGCGGAGGAAGACATGTTCAAAAGACTGCTGGCGTCGCTTGCCGGTGCGGCCTTCATCGGGGCCGTCGGGGCGGGGCTACCGGCGCAGGCGCAGGACTATCCCACCGGACCCATCACCGTCGTCGTGCCCTTCTCAGCGGGCGGGCCGACCGACACCGTCACGCGACTGGTCGCCGAATCCATGTCGAAATCCCTCGGCCAGCAGGTGATCGTCGAGAATGTCGGCGGCGCCGGCGGCACCCTCGGCGCCGCGCGCGTGGCCAAGGCGGAACCGGATGGCTACACGTTGCTGCTGCACCATATCGGCATGGCAACCAGCGCCACGCTCTATCGCAAGCTGCCCTATGATCCGAAGGCGGCCTTTGCGCCGATCGGCCTAGTGACCGAGGTGCCGATGGTGCTGGTGGCGCGCAAGGACTTCCCGCCGAACAACCTGCAGGAGCTCATCACCTATGTGAAAGAGCACAAGGACGAGGTGACCTATGCCAATGCCGGCATCGGCGCGGCCTCGCATCTCTGCGGCATGCTGTTCATGCAGGCGATCGAGACGCCGCTCACCACGGTTCCCTACAAGGGCACCGGGCCGGCGATGACCGACCTGCTCGGCGGCCAGGTCGATTTCCTCTGCGACCAGACCACCAACACGACGAACCAGATCAAAGCCGGCGAGGTGAAGGCCTATGGCGTCTTCGCCGACCAGCGTCTCGCCAACCTGCCCGATCTGCCGACGGTGAAGGAGGGCGGCCTGGAGGGCCAGAGCTTCGCCATCTGGCACGGCCTCTATGCGCCGGCCGGCACGCCGGAGCCGATCGTCAACAAGCTCTCCGAGGCGCTGAAGGCGGCGCTCGCCGACCAGACGGTGATCGACCGCTTCGCCGAGCTCGGCACCGCGCCGGTGCCGGCGGACCAGGCGACGCCCGCGGCGCTGCAGCAGAAGGTGACCAGCGAGATCGACCGCTGGAAGCCGGTGATCGAGGCGGCCGGCGAATACGCCGATTGACGGAGCCGGACCAGGCGGCGTTGCGCCGCCTGGTCCGCGAGCCGCGCCGTCATGACCGCCAACCGCAAGGACCTGACCGCCGGGTTGCTGTTCATAGCGATCGCGGCGCTGTTCGCGCTGGGTGCGCTGGGCCAGGATCTCGGCACCCCGCGCAAGCTCGGGCCGGGCGCGTTTCCGCTGCTGCTCTCCGGCATCCTCGCGCTGCTCGGGGCGGCCGTCGCGCTCAAAGCGTTCCGCACGCCTGCCGGTGGGCCCGTCACGATCCCGTGGCGCGGCATTCTTCTGATCCTGGTGGGACCCATCATCTTCGGACTCACCATTCGCGGGCTCGGCCTGCTTGCCACCGTCGCGCTGATCGTCGCCGTCTCCACCTACGCCAGCCGGCGCATGTCGCTCTGGCTGTCGCTCGCCATCACCATCGGGCTTACGGCCTTCTGCATGCTGGTCTTCCATCTCGGCCTCGGCCTGCCGATCCGCCTGATCGGGCCTTGGCTCTCGGGTGCGGGCCTCGCGGCATTTGGGTCGGGCGGCTGAGATGGACCTGCTGCTCAATCTCGGCCTCGGTTTCGAGACGGCGCTGACGCCGATCAATATCCTCTATTGCTTCATCGGCGTGCTGCTCGGCACGCTGATCGGGGTGCTGCCGGGAATCGGCCCGACCGCGACCATCGCCATGCTGCTGCCGATCACCCTGTCGCTGTCGCCGGTGACCGCGCTCATCATGCTGGCCGGCATCTATTACGGCGCGCAATACGGCGGCTCGACCACGGCGATACTGGTCAACATGCCGGGCGAATCCTCCTCGGCCGTCACCGCCATCGACGGCTACCAGATGGCGCGGCGCGGACAGGCGGGCCACGCGCTCGCGGCCGCTGCGCTGGGCTCGTTCTTCGCGGGGACCGGCGCCACGCTGGTCATCGCCGTGCTGGCGCCGCCGCTGACCGACGTCGCGCTGAAATTCGGGCCGGCGGAGTATTTCTCGCTGATGTTCCTCGGCCTCATCACCTCGGTGGCGCTGGCGCACGGCTCGATCGTCAAGGCGTTGGCGATGGTGGTGCTGGGGCTGCTCCTGGGGCTGGTCGGCACTGACATCTATACGGGCACGCCGCGCTTCACGCTCGGCTTCATCGAGCTCAGCGACGGCATCAACTTCGTCGCCGTCGCCGTCGGCATTTTCGGCATCGCCGAGATCCTGCGC
This sequence comes from Rhodospirillaceae bacterium, assembly GCA_016794075.1. GTDB lineage: Bacteria > Pseudomonadota > Alphaproteobacteria > Dongiales > Dongiaceae > Dongia_A. The sequence goes on along the minus strand of JAEUKU010000227.1, from coordinate 2,155 downwards.
AACCTGGAGAACGAGCACGAACGCGAGGTCGGCACCCAGCCCATCGGCAGGCTGATGCCCGGCAAGGCGGAGCTGAAGCAGATCGCCGGGCCGGTGCTGCGCGGCACCGCACTCGGCTCGCTGCTGGGCGTGCTGCCGGGGGGCGGCCATATCCTGGCCTCCTTCGCCTCCTACACAGTGGAGAAGCGGATCTCGAAGACGCCGGAGCGATTCGGCAAGGGCGCCATCGAAGGCGTCGCCGGGCCTGAATCGGCCAACAATGCCGGCGCCCAGACCTCCTTCATCCCGATGCTGACCCTCGGCATCCCCTCCAACCCGGTCATGGCCCTGATGATCGGCGCCATGATCATCCAGGGCATCGCGCCGGGCCCCAATGTGGCGGCGGACGAACCGGCGCTGTTCTGGGGCATCATCGTCTCGATGTGGGTCGGCAACCTGCTGCTGGTGATCCTGAACCTGCCGCTGATCGGGCTCTGGGTCCGGCTGCTGAAGGTGCCCTATTTCGTGCTGTTTCCGGCGATCCTGGCCTTCAGCGCCATCGGCATCTATTCGATCAACAGCAACGCCTTCGACCTCTTCGCCGTGTCGGTGTTCGGGATTCTGGGCTATGTCCTGGTCAAATGCGAGTGCGAGCCGGCGCCGCTGCTGCTGGGATTTGTCCTGGGACCGATGCTGGAGGAGCATCTGCGGCGGGCGATGATCATCTCACGCGGCGATCCCACCGTTTTCGTCACCCGGCCGCTCAGCCTCGCCCTGCTGATTCTGGCCGTGGGCGTCCTTGTCGTGGTGCTGCTGCCGGCCATCGCCCGCAAGCGGGAAAAGGTGTTCATCGAGGAGGACTGAGCGGCTTAACGATTGTTACTGCGGCCCGGTCAACGCCTAGTGGATTTCCTTGCCATGCGCCCCCATCGGTGGTGACATGCGTCCCGGCAAAACCGGGTCAAGGCGTTGAAATTCCGCCGTTTTCGATGCTCGGGGAATTGCTTGACGCCCCTGGGGCGAATCAATATATTCCGCGCGCCTTTAAGGGGGCTGGTGGTAGGCCAATCACGGCTTAGACGCTGTCTCCGCTTATAAGCACTGAATACATAGCCGCCTCGCGAGGCCCTGGAGCCCAAGGCGGCAAAGTGGCTCAAGACCGCATCGGAGCACACCGCAGGGTCCGGATTCGTTGGGACCCTGATCGGCGTTTCGGTGAGGTTTTTCCGCATACGGCTGTTTCAAGCGCCTGATGGGCACGGCCCGGACGCGCAATGGTGAGGATGGAATGCCAACGATCAACCAGTTGATCCGCAAGTCGCGCGCGCCGCTGAAGACGCGCAACAAGGTTCCGGCGCTGCAGGCGAGCCCGCAGAAGCGTGGCGTGTGCACGCGCGTCTATACGACGACGCCGAAGAAGCCGAACTCCGCTCTGCGCAAGGTCGCGCGCGTCCGTCTCACCAACGGTTTCGAAGTCACCTCCTACATCCCCGGCGAAGGCCACAACCTGCAGGAACACTCCGTCGTCATGATCCGCGGCGGCCGTGTGAAGGACTTGCCGGGCGTTCGCTACCACATCATCCGCGGCACGCTCGACACCCAGGGCGTCAAGGACCGCAAGCAGCGCCGTTCGAAGTATGGCGCCAAGCGGCCGAAGTAAGGAGAGATCGCGATGTCCCGTCGTCACGCTGCTGAGAAGCGCGAAGTTCTGCCGGACGCCAAGTACGGCGACCTGGTGCTGACCAAGTTCATGAACTCGCTGATGTATGCCGGCAAGAAGTCGGCGGCCGAGACCATCGTCTACGGCGCGCTGGCCCAGGTCGAGAAGAAGGCCAAGGCCGACCCGGTGAAGGCCTTCCACGAGGCGCTGGACAACGTGAAGCCGCACCTCGAAGTGCGCTCGCGCCGCGTCGGCGGAGCCACCTACCAGGTGCCGGTCGAGGTTCGCCCGGACCGCGCCCAGGCGCTGGCGATCCGCTGGATCATCCAGACCGCGCGCGGCCGCTCGGAGCAGACCATGACCGACCGTCTGGCGGCCGAGCTGCTCGATGCCGCCAACAACCGCGGCGCTTCGGTGAAGAAGCGCGAAGACACCCACCGCATGGCGGAGGCCAACAAGGCCTTCTCGCATTATCGCTGGTAAAGGCGAGCAGAGAAGGATCGGAACATCATGGCG
>JAEUKU010000184.1 GCA_016794075.1 Rhodospirillaceae bacterium | reverse complement strand
GCGGTGCCGACCAGGAAGACCTCCTGGGTCTGGCCCAGTTCCTCCGGCTGGATCGCCCGCTCGACGACCTTGATCTGGCGGCGGCGCGCCAGTTCCATCACCGTCTGCCGGGTGATGCCGTTGAGGAAGCAATCCGGCGTCGGCGTGTGCAGCTCGCCATTCTGCACCAGGAAGACGTTGGCGCCGGTCGCCTCGGCCAGCAGGCCGCGATAGTCCAGCATCATGGCGTCCTGGAAGCCGTCCTTCTCCGCGTCATGCTTGGAGATGGTGCAGATCTGGTAGAGGCCGGAGGCCTTCGACGCGGTCGGCGCGGTGTCCGGCGCCGGGCGGCGATAGGGCGCCCATTTCAGGCGGATGCCCTTCTCCAGCAGTTCCGGCGAGAAATAGGACGGCCAGGTCCAGGCAGCGATGGCGAGGTGAATCTTCGCCGCCTGCGCGGCGACACCCATCTGCTCGCTACCGCGCCAGGTGATGGCGCGGACATAGAGGTCGCCGCCACCCATGGCCGCGACGGTGTCCGCCTTGGCCTTCTCGATCTGGTCGATCGTATAGGGAATCCTGTAGCCGAGGATCTCCGCCGAGCGGTGCAGGCGCTCGGTGTGGGCGCGCGACTTGAACACTTTGCCGCCATAGGCGCGCTCGCCCTCGAAGGCGGCAGCGGCGTAATGCAAGGCATGGGTCAGGACGTGGATCTTGGCGTCGCGCCAGGGGGTCAGCTGGCCATCGAACCAGATCTTGCCGTCACGATCGTCAAAGGGGACCAAACTCATCGGTGACAACTCCAAGGGAGGGGGGTAGGGGATATGGTATGATTCCTTGCTGGCGAGCGAAACCTAGACCAACGGGAAAAATAAGTCAACATGGCTGACATAAAATCTCCCGCAAACCCGCTGTTTCTGCGCGAGGACGAGCTGCGCCAGGGCATCGAGATGCTGTTTTTCGCCTACCGTGACTTCACCGCCAAGGCGGACCAGACCCTGGCCCAGTTCAATTTCGGCCGGGCCCATCACCGGGTCATCTATTTCGTCGGCCGCAACCCCGGCATGACGGTTTCCGACCTGCTCGCCATCCTGCACATCACCAAGCAGAGCCTGAGCCGGGTGCTCGGGCAGCTGGTACGGCAAGGGTTCATCCTGCAGAAGCCCGGCTCCACCGACCGGCGCCAGCGCCTCTTGAGCCTGACCGACAAGGGCGCCGATCTGGAGCGCAAGCTGACCGAGGAGCAGCGCGCCCTCATCGCCCGCGCCTATCGCTCGGCCGGCGCCGACGCGGTCGAGGGCTTCCGCAAGGTGATGCTGGGCATGATCGAGGAATCCGACCGCCGCCGCTTCCGACCGGGATTGCCGCGCTGAGGCGACCGACGTGAGCGAGGCGCAGCCCCATATCCTGGTGATCGACGACGACAAGCGTCTGCGCGACCTGATCGGCCGCTATCTGACCGAGCAGGGCTATCGCGTGACCACCGCAATCGACGCCGCCGATGCGCGGGCGAAGCTGGCGGGAATCACCTTCGACCTGGCGGTCGTTGACATCATGATGCCGGGCGAAAACGGCCTCGACCTCACAAGGTCGCTGCGCGAAAGCACCCTGATGCCGATCCTGCTGCTGACCGCGATGGGCGAAGCCGGCGACCGCATCAACGGTCTCGAGACCGGCGCCGACGACTACCTGGTGAAGCCGTTCGAGCCGCGCGAGCTGGTGCTGCGCATCAACGCGATCCTGAAGCGCAGCCGCCAGCGCGCAAGCGGGCCCACCGCGGTCGGCGCGGTCAAGTTCGGCGCCTTCGTCTTTGAGATTGAGCGCCGGCGCCTGTTCAAGGCCGGCGAGCCGGTCCACCTGACCGAGGCGGAATCCGAGCTGCTGTTCCAGCTGGCGCGGCGCGCGGGCGAGCCGGTGTCCCGCGAGGCCTTGTCGCCGCAGAGCGACGACGGTGCCGAAAGCCGCCTCATCGACGTGCAGATGACCCGCCTCAGGCGCAAGATCGAGGACGACCCGCGGTTCCCCCGCTTCCTGCAGACGGTGCGCGGCCGCGGCTACGTCCTGCAGCCTGATTGATGGACGCCATGGTGAAGTCGCTGCACCCGTTCCTCCAGGCGCTCGAGCTGATGCTGCCGCGCTCGCTGCTCGGCCGTTCGATCATGATCATCGTCACGCCGGTGGTGATGCTGCAGGTGGTCTCCGCCTGGGTGTTCTACGACAGCCACTGGAACACGGTGACCCGGCGCCTGGCGCAGAGCGTCGCCGGCGACATCGCCGCCGCCATCCGCATGATGCCGCACCCGATCTCCGAAGAGGGCAACAGCCACGTCTTCCGCATCGCCCGCGACACCATGCGGCTGCAGCTGACCTACAAGCCCGGCGACATCCTGCCCAACGATCCCACCATCATGCGGCAGAACCTGGTCGACCGGCAGCTGACCGATGCGCTGGAGGCGCGGGTCGAAAGGCCTTTCATCATCGACAGCCGCTCGTTGCAGGATCTGGTGGAGATCCATGTGCAGCTGCCCGAAGGCGTGCTGCAGGTCGTGGTGGCGCGGCGGCGGCTGTTCTCCTCCACCACCTATGTCTTCTTCCTGTGGATGCTCGGCACCTCGCTGGTACTGCTCTCCATGGCGACCTTGTTCATGCGCCGGCAGGTGCGCCCGATCAAGCGCCTCGCGCAGGCGGCGGACGATTTCGGCAAGGGCCGCGACGTCGGCGAGTTCGTGCTCGACGGCGCGGCGGAAGTCGAGGTGGCGGGGCGCGCCTTCAACCAGATGCGCGCCCGCATCCGCCGCCAGATCCAGCAGCGCACCGAGATGCTGGCCGGCGTCAGCCACGATCTGCGCACGCCGCTGACCCGCATGAAGCTGCAGCTGGCCATGATGGGCCAGGCGCCGGCGATCGAGGATCTGAAGCGCGACGTCGACGACATGGAGCGCATGGTCAACGCCTATCTCGCCTTCGCCCGCGGCGAGGGCACCGAGCAGCCGACGGACGTCGACATCGTCGCCGCGGTGGGCGACGTGGTCTCCGGGGCGCGCCGCGAGGGTGCCCGCATCGGCTTCGCCGCCACCGACGATGCGCTGGTGGTGCCGCTGCGGCGCGACGCCTTCCGCCGGGCGCTGACCAACATCGTCGCCAATGCCCAGCGTCATGCGGGACGCATCGACGTGACGCTGAACCGCCGCCGCGGCCGGGTGGAGATCATGGTCGACGATGATGGGCCGGGCGTGCCGGCCGACAAGCGCGAAGACGTGTTCAAGCCGTTCTTCCGCTTGGACCCCTCGCGCAATACCGAGACCGGCGGCGTCGGCCTCGGCCTCACCATCGCCCGCGACATCCTGCGCAGCCACGGCGGCGACCTGACGCTCGGCGATTCCCCGCTCGGCGGTTTGCGCGCCGTCCTGCAGGTGCCGGTCTGAGGCGCTAAACCAGCCCGATGAGCGAGA
>JAEUKU010000163.1 GCA_016794075.1 Rhodospirillaceae bacterium | reverse complement strand
GCCGCTGGTCGACGAGGCGATCCGCAACGACCCGGCGATGTATCCGCAGCCGGAGAACCTGAAGAACTCCTACGTGACCGAGCTGCGCACGCCGGAAGAGGCGCGCCTGATCGTCCGCGAATTCACCCGCGCCAAGACGGGGCAATAGGAGTCGGGGCAGTAGTCTTTCCATTCGTCATCACCGGGCCGCCGCGACAGCGGCGTGACCCGGTGATCCAAGTTCATGGCGGCGACAAACTTGGACCCGCGGGTGACGGTGTCTAGGGATGCGCTTTGCGCGCATCGTTGCCGGCTGCATCAATGATCAAGGACCGCCATGCTCAGCAATCTCACCGATTCCATGCAGCGCGAACGACTGGAGGAGCTCGACAAGCGGCACCTGATCCATCCCTGGGTCGACCTGGGCGCGGTGCGGGCGCAGAAGCCGCTGATCATCGACCATGCCGAAGGCGTCCACGTCTACGACGCCGATGGCCACAGGATGATCGACGGCATGGGCGGCATGTGGTGCGTCAATGTCGGCTATGGCCGCGACGAGATCGCCGAGGCGATGGCGCGCCAGGCCAAGCGCATGTGCTATTACTCGCCCTTCTCCAAGAACGCCACCGAGCCGGCGATCGAGTTCGCGCACCGCATCGCCAAATATGCGCCGGGCGATTTGAACCGCGTGTTCTTCACCACCGGCGGATCGACGGCGGTGGATTCCGCCGTGCGCTTCATCCATTTCTATTTCAGCTTCGTCGGCGAGAAGAACCGGCGCCACGTGATCTCGCGCGAGCAGGCCTATCACGGCTCGACCTTCCTCACCGCGACTTTGTCGGGCAAGCCCGCCGACAAGCCGCATATGCGCTTCGCCGACGACATCGTGCATCATCTGCCGGCGCCCAACCCCTATCGCCGGCCCAAAGGCATGAGCCTGGAGGCGTTCGGCGATCAGTGCGTCGCAGATCTGGAAAACAAGATCCTCGCGTTGGGGCCCGAGAACGTCGCCTGCTTCATCGCCGAGCCGCTGCTGGCCTCGGGCGGCGTCATCGTGCCGCCGCCGGGCTACCAGCGCCGCACCTGGGAGGTGTGCCGCAGATACGGCGTGCTCTACATCTCCGACGAGGTGGTGACCGGGTTCGGCCGCCTGGGTCACGTCTTCGCCTCGGAACCTGTCTTCAACATCGTGCCCGACGTCATCACCGCGGCGAAGGGGCTCACCTCCGGCTACGTGCCGCTCGGCGCCTTCCTCGTCTCAGATGCGCTCTACAACAAGATGCTGGATACGGCCGGCGAGGGGCAGATGTTCTCCAACGGCTTCACCTATTCGGCCCATCCTGTCGCCTGCGCGGCGGGCCTCGCCGCCCTCGACATCCTGGAGCGCGAGGACATCTGCGGCCATGTGCGGCGATGGGGGCCGTATTTCCACGAGGAGCTGACGAAGCTCTCCGACCTGGAGCTGGTTGGCGACGTGCGCGGCAGTCATTTCATGGTCTGCGTCGAATGCGTCTCCGACCGCGAAGCGAAGACGCCCTGCCCGGCCGAGTGGAACGTGGCCAAGCGGGTCTTCGAGCGCTGCCGCGAGCGCGGCCTGATGATCCGGCCGATGGGCAACCTCATCGTGCTGTCGCCGCCGCTCATCATCACCAAGTCGGAGATCGACGAGACCGTCGCCGCCATGCGCGGCGCCATCCTATCGGTCCAGGATGACCTCGTCCGGGAGGGACTCTGGGAGGGAACTGGGCGCGGTCGCTGACTCGACCGAGTGGTCGTCGGCGGGGTCGGGAAGGTGCAGCCGCTTGATCTCGTGCGCCACCAGATGCTGCAGCCGCCACAGATTGCGGTCGCGGATGCCGAGCTCGTCCAGCCTGGCGACAGTGTGGTAGAGATAGGCGGCGCCCGAGCCGACATGGCCGCAGGCCCTGGCCAGGATCCGCGCCACCTCGTCGAGCGGCACGTCCACCCATTCCGGCAGCCCCTGGGGCTCGGCCCAGAAGGCGAGGGCGCGGACTAGGCCGGAATCCGTCCGCACATTGATCCAGCGCACACCGGTCACGTGCGCGTCGTTGCCGACCTCGCGTTCCAGGAGCTGTATGAGCGATTGGCGCCGCTCCGCATCGGCCAGGCGGTGGATCATCCCAACGCAGGTTCCGCCGCGTTTCAACCCCATCATCAGGCCCGGCTGCTGCGGCGAACCGCGATAGCGCCGCAGCCTGAGGCAGAAGGCGCGATGCCAGCCATGGGCCGTCGCGCGACGATGATCGGTGGTATGAACGGCGGGCTTCCAGATCAGCGAACCGTAGGCGAAGATCCACGTCGGCCCAGGGGGGGCAATGGCCAGCAACCGGTCGGCGGCGGCGGCATAGTCTTCATCGCCAAACTCGCGATGGCCGGCAACAGGCCCCGGATCCGGCTCATTCCGTTCGCAGCGCGCGACCAGCTCGGCGGTCAGCGCCATTCGACCCTTCATGTTCACGCCCTCGGACGTGCTCTCGACGCCAACCTGCCTCAATGGCGGTCGAAATACCAGCCGGCACTGCGGTCAGCCAGGAGGCCGATCGACCAGTCGGCCGGACCTATGACCGGCGGCAGCCAATCCGTGGCCATGCCGCCAGGGTTACCGCCGGCCCTCCGGCCTGATCCCGCGGACCGCAGCTTCCTGACGGTGCGGACGCCCATCTCGATCAGCCACATGATTGCCCTCCGGTTGCCTTGATCGTTTTCGCTGGGCAAGATTGCGCCACGGTCGTGAACCGGGGCGGAAACGTTGCGCCGGTTCCCGGGGTTGGGCTGACCCAGGGACCGGCCGCCGCGTAAAAACCGCGTGAAATCCTCCCCGAGCGGGAGGGCGTAGGTTCGGAGGGGCCTTTGACGGCTTGCAGCCTAACGTTGCTGGGGGGATTCAGCCTGAAATCTGCCGAGGGACGGGAACTCCCCTTATCCACGCGCAAAGACCGGATGCTGCTCGCCTTTCTCGCGCTCAATCCGGGCCGGCCGATGAGCCGCGACCGGCTGGCCGGGTTGCTCTGGGGTGACCGCGGCGAAACCCAGGCGCGCGATTCCTTGCGCCAGTCCCTGGCGGCGATCCGCCAGGCTTTCCGGCAAGCCGGCCTAGACCCCATCGCCGCCGATCGAGAAACCGTTGCCTTCGACGCCGCCGGAATCGACGTCGATGCCGCCGCCTTCGCGCACCTGGCAGAGGGGGCAGAAGGCGAAACCGTCGAGCAGGCGGCCGCCTGCTACGCCGGCGATCTGCTGGAGGGCCTTGATGGGCTGACACCCGAATTCCAGGCGTGGCTAGCGCCGGAGCGCGCACGCCTCGCCACCATGGCGGTGCGGGTCGCCGAGCGGCTTGCCGCGGCGGGCCGATGCAGCGCGGCGGCGCTTCGCCTGGGCCATCATCTGCTGGCCCGCGACGCCGTCTGCGAGCCCGCATATCGCGCAATGATGCGGATGCACTTGGCGGCCGGCGAGCGTGCCGCGGCGTTGAAGCTCTATGAGACCTGCCGCGCTACGCTGAAGCGTGAACTCGACGTCACACCGGACCTGCAGACGGAATCCCTCTATCGCGACATCCTGGTCGATCGCGCCGCCGCGGCTTCTCCCGCGGCGTCGGAATGCATGGACGAGCGCCCTTCGATTGCGGTGTTGCCATTCGACAACATCAGCCGAGCGACCGACCTCGACTATCTTTGCGATGGCCTGGCCGAGGACATCATCACCGGTCTCGGCCGGTTTCGCCTGCTCTTTGTCATCGACCGCTATTCGTCAGGGTCGGTTGCGCGTCAGACCAATGACGTTGTCGAGACCGGAAGGCGGCTCGGTGTGCGTCATCTGGTGCAAGGCAGCCTGCAACGCCACGGCGACCGGTTGCGAATCACCGTCCGCCTAGTCGACGCGGCAAACCGTGCGCAGCTATGGAGCGAATCCTTCGACAGCAGCATGGCGGAAATCGCCAGCATGCCCGATCGCATCACCGGCGCGATGGTCTCCAGCCTGCAGGCGCAGGTCGAGCATTCGCTGATCGAGCAGAGCCGGCGCAAGCCGGGCCTAGCCGCCTATGAATGCCTGCTGCGTGGGATCAGGCATCTGCGCGGCTATGCGCCGGATGACAATGACCGCGCCATCGCCCTGTTCCAGCAGGCGATCGAGCTCGATCCGGATTACGGCTTGGCGCGCGCCTATCGCGGCTTCGCGGAGATGGTGAAGCATGGCTATGACAACGCGCCGCGCGAGATTCTGCTGAAGGCGCGCGAGATGATCGCCAGCGCAGTGCGCATGGACGAGCATGAGGGGCGCAGCCACTGGCTGCTCAGCATCATCTGCGCATATCTGGACGACGTGAAGGCGGAGGAGCGCCATTGTCTGCGTGCGCTGGTGCTCAATCCGAACGATGCGAACGCGATGGCAACTTATGGCGGCGCGCTGGCAGCGCTCGGCCGGCATGAAGAGGGCCTTGCCCATGTGCGCGAAGCGATGCGCCTCAATCCCTATCATCCGGAATGGTATTGGATCACGCTCGGCGGCATCTTCTATGTGATGCGACGTTATGCAGATGCTCTCGAGGCATACAGCCACCGCACCGACCCGGGCTACTGGCTGTGGGCACGGCTGGCGGCGTGTTACGCGCAGCTTGGCCGGCGGGTTGATGCCGCGGCCGCCGCAGCCCAGGTGCTGCGCCTGAAGCCGGATTTTTCCATCGCGGCGACGCGCCGCGCCGGCTGGAGCGATGAGGACAACCGCCACATCCAAGAGGGGCTGCGAAAGGCCGGGCTACCGGACTAGGAACACCGGATCCCGGCGGCGGTTGCCGATACGTCGCTTGCGACCGCTTCCGGGGCTGGGCTAGAACTTGGCCGCCCGGATCGGCCGGGCCTGGCGAAGGAAACATCCATGCCGCGCATCCTGCCGCTCGTTACCGTCCTGTTTCTGCTCGGTGCCGGCCTGCCCGCCTGGGCCAT
>JAEUKU010000135.1 GCA_016794075.1 Rhodospirillaceae bacterium | reverse complement strand
CCGGCCGCTGCTCGCGCGGCAGGGAGATGTCCACCGGGCGGTATTCGTGCGGCGCCTGCATGAGCGTCAGCGCCAGGCGCACCTTGTACGAGTGCCCGGATTCGCGGTTACCGTAGAGGATGAGGTCCAAAAATCACCTGTGACGACTGCTTTGGCCGCAGCCTAGACCTATTCCGCCACCCTGCCCATTCTTTCCGCCACCAGTTCCTGCAGCCGCCACAGGAACGGGTCGTGGATGCCGAGTTCCTCGCATTTGAGCACAGTCTCCAGCAGGTATTCGGCGCAGGCGCCGGCCTCGCCGCAGGCCTGGGCGATATGGTCGGCGACCACTTCGTCGGGCACGCGGCCGGCATAGCGCTCGCATTCGGTGTTGGCGGTGAAGACGATGGCGCGCACCGGGCCTTGCCGGGTGACGAGCTTGACCCAGCGCGGACGGTAGCCGTTGCCGCTCATCTCGCGCTTCCAGACGGCGGCGACCTTGTCGCGTACGCCGGGCGCGGCCAGGCGGAACGCGACGCCGCGGCAGGCGCCGCCCTTATCCAGCGCCAGCATGACGCCGGGCGTGCGGCGCGAACCGCGCCAGCGCCATTGCCACAGGCAGAAGCGGCGATGCCAGCCGCGCAGCAGCGCCGGCCGCGCCTCCGCGTAGTCCATCTCCGGCTTCCACATCAGCGAGCCATAGCCGAAGACCCAGAGATCACCCTCGTCCTGCTCCAAGAGGATGCGGTCGAGATAGGCCTCGACCTCCGCCTCGCTCAGCTGCCGGTGCGCGGCCGGGTCGTCCTTCGGGCATTGCGGAAAGCGCGCCGCGATCATCGCGCGGGTCAGCGCCAGGCTTCGGGGCGTGCGCGGCTTCATCCGGCCTTCTTTGCCGGCCTCATCTCGAAGACCTGCGTCAGCGTCTTCACCTCATGCAGCGCGAAGGAGGTTTCCATCGAGCTGATGTTGCTGATCGACCGCAGCACCGTCTTGACGAAATCGTCATAGCCGTCGAGGTCGTCGACCAGCACGCGCAGCAGATAGTCGCGCTGGCCGGTCATCAAATGGCATTCCTGCACCTGCGGCGCCTGGCGGATGGCGCGCTCGAAGGCCTCGATCGCCTCGTCGCTGTGGATCGCGAGCTTGATCTCGACGAAGGCCATCATCTTGCTGCCGAGCTTGCGCGCGTTCACCAGCGCCGTGTAGCGCGTGATGTAGCCGTCGTCCTCCAGCCGCCGCCACCGGCGCAGGCAGGGCGATTGCGACAGCCCGACATGCTCGGACAATTCTGCTAGAGTGATGCGGCAATTCTCCTGCAGCGCGGCCAGGATTTTCAGGTCGACGGCATCCAGCGGGGAGTTGGCAGTATTTTGCGTCATATGGTTGATTTTGAGTGGATTTTGCCGGGAAAGTCAATTCCCGGGCAGAAATAGGCGCATCTTTGCGCCGGTTCCCGCGTAGCGTGTTTGCCAATGAGTCGTCGCTCGGAAGACCGGAGCGGGGACTCGAGCCCCCGGGAGGACCGACCCATGAAACAGCAGCCCTACCACAAGCGATTCGTCGGCACGCACAAGCTTGCCCCCGACACCCTGATGATGAGCTACGGCTACGACCCGAAGCTCTCCGAAGGCGCGGTCAAGCCGCCGCTCTTCATGAGTTCCACCTTCGCCTTCCGCAGCGCGGAGGAGGGGGCGCATTTCTTCGACGTGACCTCCGGCCGGGTGAAGCTGAACGCGGAGGAGACCTCCGGCCTGGTCTATTCGCGCTTCAACAACCCGAACCTGGAAGTGCTGGAGGACCGCATCTCCATCCTCGAGGAGGCCGACGACGCCTGCGTCTTTTCCAGCGGCATGTCGGCCATCACCACGGCGGCAATGGCGTTCCTGCGCCCCGGCATGTCGATGGTGATGAGCAAGCCGATCTATGGCGGCACCTCGTCGCTGTTCTCCAGCTTCTTTCCCGAGATGGGCATCACCGTGGTGCCGATGACCGACGGCATGAGCATGGAGGGCATTACCTCGGCGATGAACGAGGCGGCGCGCCACGGGCAGCTGGGCATGGTGCTGATCGAGACTCCGGCCAATCCGACCAACACGCTCATCGATATCTCGCTGGTCGGCGGGCAGTGCCACCAGCACGGCATGCGGACGGGACACAAGCCGGTCTTCGTGGTCGACAACACCTTCCTGGGACCGATCTACCAGAAGCCGATGCTGCACGGCGCGGATCTGGTCGCCTATTCGGTGACCAAGTACCTCGCCGGGCACAGCGACCTGGTGGCGGGCGCCGTCGCCGGGCGTAGCGATCTGATGGCCAAGGTGCTGAAGCTGCGCGGCCTGCTCGGCACCCAGCTCGATCCGCACAGCGCCTGGCTCATCAGCCGCTCGCTGGAGACCTTGAGCCTGCGCATGCAGCGCTCCAACGAGAGCGCCAAGATCATCGCCGAGCATCTGCGCAGCCATCCGATGGTCGAGGACGTGAACTATCTCGGCTTCCTGAAGCCCGGCACGCGTCAGGCGGAGATCTTCAAGAAGCAATGCACCAGCGCCGGCTCCACCTTCGCCTTCACGGTCAAGGGCGGGCGCGAAGCGGCGTTCCGCATCCTCAACCGCATCCAGCTGATCAAGCTGGCGGTGAGCCTGGGCGGCACCGAATCGCTGATCTGCCATCCGGCATCGACCACCCATTCCGGCATCAAGGCGGAGGAGCGCGCCGCGCTCGGCATTGGCGAAGGCACCATCCGCCTGTCGATCGGCGTCGAGGATCCGAGCGATCTGCTGGCCGACATCGACCAGGCAATGCACGACGCGTAGATTGGCCATTTTTCATTGTCATTGCCGGGCTTGACTCGGCAATCCAAGTGCACATCGGTTGCGCGAATGGAAACTTGGATCACCGGGTCTCGACGCTCCGTATGGGCCCGGTGATGACGAAAGGGGGATAGGGACACGGGGGAGTATTCAATGCCGCAGATTGCCGAGAAGTGCGACGAGACCTCACAGCCTTTTCCGCTCGACGTCCTCCGTGACATCGAGCGCAAGGTGCTGTGGCTGGCGGCGCAGATCATCCACAACGCCAACCACGAGCGCGACAACGAGGACGGACTGAAGGTCGGCGGCCACCAGGCCTCCTCCGCCTCGCTGGTCAGCATCATGACCGCGCTCTATTTCGCGGTCCTCAGGCCGCAGGACCGCGTGGCGGTGAAGCCGCATGCCTCGCCGGTCTTCCATGCGATCCAGTACCTGCTCGGCAACCAGACCCTCGACAAGCTGAAGGACTTTCGCGCCTTCGGCGGCGCGCAGTCATACCCATCGCGCACCAAGGACGCGGACGACGTCGATTTCTCCACCGGCTCGGTGGGCTTGGGCGTCGCCATGACCTCGTTCGCGTCGCTGGTGCAGGACTACATCCGCGCCCATGGCTGGGGCAAGCATTGGCCCGAGGGGCGCATGGTGGCGCTGGTCGGCGACGCGGAGCTCGACGAGGGCAACATCTACGAGGCGCTGATCGAGGGCTGGAAGCACGATCTGCGCAATACCTGGTGGGTGGTCGACTACAACCGCCAGAGCCTGGATGCCGTGATCGCCACGCCGCTGACCGGGAAGCTCACCACCGTCTTCGAGAACATGGGCTGGCGCGTCGTCACCCTGAAATACGGCAAGCGGCTGACCGCGCTGCGGGCGCGGCCGGGCGGGCAGGCCATCACCGACTGGATCGATGCGTGCGACAACGCGCTCTATTCGGCGCTGACCTTCCAGGGCGCTGCGGCGTGGCGTGCGCAGTTGCAGGAAGACCTGCGCGACCCGGCGGCGCTCAAGCTGATCGGGGCCATGCAGGACGACGAGCTGGTCGCCACCATGACCGACCTGGGCGGCCATTGCCTGGAGAGCCTGCTGGAGGCCTTCTCCGCCGCGACCGCGACGGACCAACCGGTCTGCTTCATCTGCTACACGATCAAGGGCAAGGGTCTGCCGCTCGCCGGACACAAGGACAACCACGCCGGATTGATGTCGCCGGAGCAGATGCAGGGCTTCAAGGCGGCCAACAACGTCCTCGACGGCCAGGAATGGTCGAAGTCGGCCGGGCTCAACCGCGCCGAGGGGGAGTTCGAGGCGCTGCTGCGCCGGACGCCGTTCAATGCGCACGGCCGGCGCCGGCTCCGCGCCGATGCGGTGCCGGTTGGCCAATTGCCGCTGCCGCAGATCAAGGGCGCCATGTCGACGCAACAGGGCTTCGGCCAGATCCTAGCCGAGATCGCGCGCGAGGACGGGGCGCTGGCGAAGCACATCGTCACCACCTCGCCCGACGTCACCGTCTCGACCAATCTCGGCCCCTGGGTCAACCGCCGCGGCGTCTTCTCGCTGCAGGCCAGCGAAGACGTGTTCCAGACCCGCAAGCTGATGTCGGCGCAGCGCTGGGGCAAGGGGCCGGGCGGCCAGCACATCGAGCTCGGCATCGCCGAGAACAACCTGTTCCTGATGCTGGCCGCGATGGGCCTGAGTCATTCCCTGTTCGGCGAGCGGCTGCTGCCGATCGGCACGCTCTACGATCCCTTCATAGCCCGCGGCCTCGATGCGCTCAACTACGCCTGCTACCAGGATGCGCGCTTCATTCTGGTGGCGACGCCGTCCGGCATCACGCTGGCGCCGGAGGGCGGCGCGCACCAATCCATCGCGACGCCGCTGATCGGCATGGCGCAGGACGGCATCGCCAGCTTCGAGCCCTCCTATGTCGACGAGCTGGCGGTGATCCTGGAATGGGCTTTCGAATACATCCAACGCGCGCCGAAGGAGCAGAAGGGTGATTCCTGGCTGCATGAGCGCGACGGCGGCTCGGTCTATCTGCGCCTGTCGACGCGGCCCGTCGACCAGGTGCTGCGGCCGATGACGCCGGACTTGCGCGACGGCATCATCCAGGGCGGCTATTGGATGCGGCCGCCGGCGGAAGGCGCCGGGCTCGCCATCGCCTTCACCGGTGCCGTGGCGCCGGAGGCGGCGATTGCCATGGGCGAATCGCTGCGGCATTTCCCCGGCGCCGGATTGCTGGCGGTGACCTCGGCCGATCGTCTGAATGCCGGCTGGAAGGCGGCACAGACGGCGCAGCAGCATGGCGACGACGTGGAGCTGTCGCAGATCGAGCGCCTGTTGGCGCCGCTCGACCGCAACGCGCGGCTGGTGACCGTGCTGGACGGCCATCCGGCGACGCTCTCCTGGATGGGCGGCGTGTACGGTCACCGCACCCAGGCGTTGGGCGTCGAGCATTTCGGCCAGACCGGCACCATCCCCGACCTCTACCGCCACTACCGCATCGATGCCCAGGCGATCGTCGAGGCGGCGATGGTGGGGGTGCGCAAGCATTGAACTCCCTCCCCCGTTCCGGTGGAGGGGATTTCGTTCCATAGCCTTTGACAAAGAGTCCGGGGTGATGCAGCGCGCCGACCTCTGCTAGAGTGACCCAGCCCCGCCCCCTCGGCGGGGCTTGTTTTCGAGGGTGGCATGGAATTCGCGCAGGGCGCGCTGCTGGTCGCCGCGGGATTCGCCGGCGGCATTGCGGCGGCGATGGCGGGCGGGGCGTCGCTCATCACCTTTCCCACGCTGCTGGCCATGGGCCTGCCGCCGGTGGCGGCCAATGCCACCAATTCGGTGGGCTTGTGCTTCAGCAATTTCATGGCGGCGGTGGCGGATTGGCGGCGGCGGCCGAGCTGGGGCCGCGCCTTCTCCTGGCTCTTCGTCATCAATGTGGTGGGCGGCGGGCTGGGCGCGATCCTGATGCTGGAGACGCCGGCCGATCTGCTCATCCTGCTGGTGCCGGCGCTGATCGGCGGCGCCACGCTCCTCTTCGCCATCGGCCCCTGGGTGCAGCGGCATCTGCCCGCGCATGAATCCCGCGGGCTGCATCTCGGGCGCGTCGCCTTCCCGATCTTCCTGTCCTCGATCTATGGCGGCTATTTCGGTGCCGCGCTCGGCGTCATCAATCTCGCCATCCTGTCGATCGGCGGCTTGACCGATCTGCGCTCGACCAACGTGCTGAAGAACATCCTCATCACCGGGGTCAGCCTGTCCTCGGTCTGGGTCTATATCTGGCAGGGCGCGGTGGTCTGGCCGGCCATGCTGGCGCTGATGGCGGGCTCGATCGGCGGCGGCTATGCCGGCGGCTACCTCATCCGCGTGCTGCCGCCGCGTGCCGTGCGGCTCGGCATCATCGCCTTCGGCATTGCGGCGACGGCGATCTACGGCTGGAAATACTGGATCGCCTAGCGCGCCTTCAGCAGATGCCGGGCGACCAGTTCCTCGAACCAGGTCAGGCCGGGATCCGCTGTCGTGCTCTGATGGCGCAGGATGGTGATCTCGAATCCCGGCAGGTCGAACGGTACCGGATGCAGTCTAAGTCCGAAGGCTGCGGCATGTCGCCTGGCGACCCGGCGCGGCGCGGTCGAGATCATGTCGGAGCCGGCGACGGCGGCGAAACCGATCAGGAATTGCGGCACCACCGCGGCGATGCGGCGGGTCTTGCCGATCGCGCGCAGGGCCTCGTCCACCGTGCCGCGTGCGTCGCCTGCCGCCGAGACCAGCACATGGTCGCAATCCAGATAGCGCGCAAGGTCGAAGCCACGGCGCAGCTTCGGGTTGCCGGGCCGGGCGACGACGACGAAATCCTCCATCATGGTTACCCGCTGCAGGAACGGGCAGTTGGGATCGCGCAATCCGATGACGAGGTCGAGCTGCCCGGATTTCAGCGCCGCGTGGCCGGCCTCGCGGCCGAGCGACCGGAAGACGACGCGGCAGCCCGGCGCCTCGGCGCTGAATGTCGCCAGGAAATCCGGTGTCAGCAGCGAGATCGCGAAATCCAGCGCCGCGACGCGGAACTCGCGTGACGCGGTGGCCGGATCGAAGTGGCGCCCTTGCCGCAGCGCGTCGCGCAGCAGGGCGATGGCCTGCGCCACCGGCTCGGCCAGCGCCAAAGCGCGGGGCGTGGGCTCCACCCCGTTGGCGCGGCGCACGAAGAGCGGATCGCCGAGCAAGTCGCGCAGCCGCGCCAGGGCATGGCTGATCGCCGGCTGGGTCAGGCCGAGCTGGCGGGCGACCGTGCTCAGCTTGCGGTGCCGGAGGGCGCCATCCAGGATCAGCAGCAGCGTCAGGTCCAGCCGGCGTAGTTCAATATCGCTTATATCCAACATGCTGCGATTTCAATTTCATTCATGATGTTCCGTCTTACATCATGTCCACCAGGAAAGCCACTTCGGTTGGAGATACCCATATGGACGGCATCTCAACGAGCAAGCCCACCAGCAACACCCAGAATGTTCTTCTGGTGCTGGCCCATCCGGAGCGCCGCAGCTTCAGCGGCGCCATGGTCGATGTCGCGGTCGAGACCCTCGGCGGCCTGGGCCACCGGGTGGTGCTGTCCGATCTCTACCGCCTGGGCTTCGATCCCGTCTCCGACCGGCGGAACTTCGTGGCCGCCAAGGATGCCGGCTACTTCAAGCAGCAGGTGGAGGAGGATCACGCGACCGAGAACGGCGGATTCGTCCCGCAGCTCGAGGCGGAGATCGCCAAGATGGAAGCCGCCGATCTGATGATCTGGCAGTTTCCGCTCTGGTGGTTCGGCGTGCCGGCGATCCTGAAGGGCTGGGTCGACAAGGTCTTCGCCTTCAACCGCGTCTACGGGCGTGGGCGCATCTATGAGAAGGGCAAGTTCCGCGGCAAGCGGGCGCTGCTCTCGCTCACCACCGGCGGCAGCGGCGAGCCGGCCTATCGGCCGGACGGCTTCAACGGCGACATCAACGGCATCCT
>JAEUKU010000018.1 GCA_016794075.1 Rhodospirillaceae bacterium | reverse complement strand
GCGCACACGACGTCGCGCTACCGGCCGCTGCCGCGCTACCGGCTGAAAGGCTGGCGCGCCTTCGGCGCGGTTATCGGCTGCGCGCTGCCGGTGACGCTCGGCTTCGCGCTGCCGGCGCTGATGCTGCTGCACTGGGCGGTGAGCAACCCGGAATACTGGGCCACCCGGAACTTCCTCTGGCTGCTGCGCAACTCGTTCCTGCTCTCCGGCGTCGGCGCCGCACTGGTGGTCGGCGTCGCCATCCTGCTCGCCTATGCGCTGCGGCTGCACCCGACGCCGGCGACCCGCTTCGCCGTGCGCGTGGCCAGCGCCGGCTATGCGGTGCCGGGCGCCGTGCTGGCGATCGGCGTATTGCTGCCGCTGGCCGCCTTCGATCACGCCATCGCCAACTGGACGAAGCAGCATCTCGGTCTCAGCGTCGGGTTGATCTTCACCGGCTCGCTGGCCGCGGTGCTCTACGCCTATCTCACGCGCTTCCTCACCATCAGTTTCAACGCCATCGAGGCGAGCCTCGGCAAGATCACCCACAGCATGGATTTCGCCGCCCGCTCGCTCGGCCGCTCGCCGGGTGCGACGCTGCTGCAGGTGCATCTGCCGATCATGCGCGGTACGCTGCTGACCGCCGCGATCCTCGTCTTCGTGGATGTGCTGAAGGAGCTACCCGCCACCTTGGTGCTGCGCCCGTTCAACTTCGACACGCTGGCGACGAAGACCTACGACCTCGCTTCCGACGAGCGGCTGGCGGAGGCGGCGGGGCCGGCGCTGGCCATCGGCCTGGTCGGCATCCTGCCGGTCTATCTGCTATCGCGCGCCATCCGTGGGGCTAGACCGGGGGCGAAGGCCTGAGCATGCAGCCGCAAGACGCCCTGGTTCTGCAAGACCTGCAGCACGACTACGCCAACCTGCGCGCGGTCGACGGCGTCTCGCTTTCGATCAAGGCGGGCGAGGTGGTCTGCCTGGTGGGGCCGTCCGGCTGCGGCAAATCCACGGTGCTGCGGCTCGCCGCCGGGCTGGAGCCGCTGCAGAAGGGCCGCGTGGCGATGCGCGGCAGCGTGGTCGGCGATCCGGAGCGGCGCGTGCGGGTGCCGCCGGAACAGCGCCACATCGGCCTGGTGTTCCAGGATTTCGCGCTGTTCCCCCACCTGACCGTGGGCGCCAACGTCGCCTTCGGCGTCAGCCACCTGCCGGCGGCGGCGCGCATGACGCGGGTGCAGGAGACGCTGCGCCAGGTCAACATGGAAGCCTATGTCGACGCCTATCCGCATGCGCTCTCCGGCGGCCAGCAGCAACGCGTGGCGCTGGCCCGGGCGCTGGCGCCGGAGCCGTCGGTGCTGCTGCTCGACGAGCCGTTCTCGGGCCTCGATGAGCGGCTGCGCGAGCAGGTGCGCGACGATACGCTGGGCCTGCTGCGGCGCAACGGCACGGCGGCGCTGCTGGTGACGCACGACCCGGAAGAGGCCCTATTCATGGCCGACCGTCTCTACTTGATGCGCAACGGCCGGATCGTGCAGAGCGGACCGCCGCAGGAGCTCTATTTCCGCCCCGTCGACCGCTTCGTCGCCGAGTTCTTTTCCCGCGTGAACGAGATGCAGGGCGTGGTTCGCGCCGGCTGGATCGAGAGCCCGCTGGGTCGCCTGCCCGCCGGCGACTGGCAGGAGGGGGCGCGCGTGATCATTGCCTTCCGGCCCGAGGCGGCGACGCTGCTGTCCGCCGGAGCGGCGGCGGATGGCGCGCAAGCCTTGACAGCGATCGTGCAGGATACCCATTTCCTGGGGACGGGATGGGTGGTTCACGTCCTGGCGCGCGACCTGGACGGCGCGGAGGTGGAACTGGCCGTGAGGCTCGCCGGGCGGCCGCCGCAAGCCGGCCAGAGCGTGCGGGTTCAGGTGCCGCCCGAAGCGCTGTTCCTATTCGCGGAAACGTGAATTCCCAGTGGTTTGCGCTGGAATAATACAGCGCTGTGACGGCCCAGGGGATTATTGCAGCGCCGGGGTCATTCTGCGATAGTCCGCCCCCACAACACCCCGGTATCAAGGAGAGGCCCGGATGGGTAGCTTCAGTATTTGGCATTGGCTGATCGTCTTGGCCGTGGTCCTGGTCCTGTTCGGCGGCGGCGGCAAGATTCCGCGCCTGATGAAGGATCTGGGGCAGGGCATCACCGCCTTTCGCAAGGGCCTGAAAGAGCCCAAGGACGGCGAGCAGGCGCAGGCCGACAGCAGCACCGACAAGCCGGGCGCGATCGACCGTTCCTGATTTTCCGGTCGCGTGAGGTTGGAAGGCGTTTCCGATGTTCGATCTCGGCTGGGGCGAACTGCTCGTGGTAGGCGTGGTCGCCCTGGTCGTGCTGGGGCCGAAGGAACTGCCGAACGCGCTGCGCACCATCAGCAATCTGACCAAGACCGCCCGCAAGCTGGCCGGTGAGTTCCAGAGCGGAGTCAACGAGATCGTGCGCGAGGCCGACCTCGAGGATGCGCGCAAGGCGGCGCAATCCATCTCCAAGGGCTCGATCTCCAAGGCGATCGAGAAAGCCGTGGACCCGACCGGTGAAATGAAGTCCACGATCGCCGGCGTCGAGAAGGAAGCGAAGGCCGCGGCCGCACCGACGACGCTGCCGACGCCGAATTTCACCACGCCGCAGATTGCCCCGACGAAGCCCGCTGAGCCGAAGCAGGCCGAGCCGAAGCCCGCCGAGCCGGCGGTGGTCGAGCCGCAGCCGGTCGCTGACGCGGCGCCAACTACACCCGCACTTGAAGCCGAGGCGAAATCGTAACCACCATGGCCGGCGCGGAAGAAGACAAGAAGATGCCCCTGCTCGAGCATTTGGTCGAGCTCAGGCGGCGTCTGCTCTATTCGGTGGTGGCGTTCATCATCGCCTTCATCGTGTGCTTCTATTTCGCCCAGCACATGTTCAATTTCCTGGCGGCGCCGCTGGCCGAATATTTCAGCGACGCGGCGGGGCGGCGCTTCATCTATACCGACCTGACCGAGCCGTTCTTCACCAACGTAAAGCTGGGTGCGTTCGGCGCCTTGTGCGTGTCGTTCCCGATCGTCGCCGCGCAACTCTGGGCCTTCGTCGCGCCGGGACTTTACAGGAACGAGCGCAACGCCTTCCTGCCGTTCCTGGTGGCGACGCCGTTCATGTTCGCCCTCGGCGCGGCGTTTTTCTACTACGTGCTGCTGCCCTTCGCGATCAAGTTCTTTGCCGGTTTCGAGCAGCCCGCCGGGCCCGATGTCCTGCCGGTGCAGATGGAGAACAAGGTCGGCGAGTATATCGGCTTCGTCATGACGCTGATCTTCGCCTTCGGCCTGTGCTTCGAGCTGCCCGTGCTGCTCACCCTATTGGCGCGGGTCGGGCTGGTGACGTCCGCCGGGCTGGCATCCAAGCGCCGCTACGCCATCGTCGGCGTGGTGCTGGTGGCTGCGGTGGTGACGCCGCCCGACGTGTTCAGCCAGATCAGCCTGGCCGTGCCGCTGATCCTGCTCTACGAGATCTCGATCATCATGGCGAAGCTGGTCGAGAAGAAGCGCGCCGCCCAGGACGCGGAACTCGAGGCCGACCTCGCCGAAGGCGCCGAAGCCGACAACCCGGTCGCCCGCACCTAAGCCTTCCTAAAATCGAATCCCCGGTTGAAATCGAACCCCTGGCGTTCGGCCTGCATCCAGGCGGGCTTCAGCCTGGCGATCTTCCTGTAGACCGGACAATCGGCGTGGTGCGCGCCGGGCAGATAGCCGATGCTCATCAGGAATTCGCCGACGATTTCGCCGCCGGTGAAGACGAAGGTCTTCTTGAACAATTTCACCCACTCCGCCTTGGTCAGCGGGTGATGGGCGGCGATCCAGTCCGCGAACGAACCTTGTTCGCTCTGGAGGACGCGAATGCGCCTGGCGTTCTCCACCGTCGCCTCGATCTTCATCCGGTTGCGGATAATGGAGGCATCCTGCATCAGCCGCTCGACGTCGCGGGCGCTCATCCGCGCCACGCGCTCCACCTCGAAGCCGCGGAAGGCTTTGCGGAAGGCCTCCTGGCGCTTGAGGATGGTGAGCCAGCTCAAGCCCGCCTGGTTGATCTCCAGGATCAGGCGCTCGAACAGCTGGTCGTCATCGGCGATGGGAAAGCCGTAGTGATGCTGGTGATAGGGGCCGTGCCATTCGTGGCCCGGCGCGATTTGGCAATAGCTGCTCATGAAGGTCCGCTGATGCGTGTCAATTCCAGGATCGAGAACCCCAGGATCTGCGTCACGTAGAAATAGACACCCCAGATCAGCAAGGAAATGACAGTAGTCGCCAGCGCCTTGCGCAGCAGATTGGGATTGGCCGGCGCGCCCGGGTCGTGACCCGGCCTGCTTTCGACGTTGTGCTTGACGCCCCAGGGCAGGACCGCGAACAGCACGACGAACCAGATCAGCAGGAAGATGGCGATTTGCGAGAACCAGTTCATGGCGTCAGGCCTGCTCGAGCTCGATCAGCGTGCCGTGGAAATCCTTCGGGTGCAGGAACAGCACCGGCTTGTCATGGGCGCCGGTCTTCGGCTCGCCGTCGCCGAGCACGCGGGCGCCGGCGGCCTTCAGCTTGTCGCGCGCGGCCAGGATGTCTTCCACCTCATAGCAGACGTGGTGGATGCCGCCGCTCGGGTTGCGGTCGAGGAAGCTCTTGATCGGGGAAGCCTCGCCCAAGGGGTGCAGCAGCTCGATCTTGGTGTTGGGCAGTTCGACGAACACGACCGTCACCCCATGCGCCGGCTGCGGCACCGGGGCCGAGACCTTCGCGCCCAGGGTGGCGCCATAGGTCGCCGACGCGGCGGCGAGGTCCGGCACTGCGATGGCGACGTGGTTCAACCGGCCGATCATGAAACCTCCGTCCTGATGCTGTCCCGGAATGTTGCAGCGCCGAAGTGCGCTTGCAAGGGAAACCCGCTCTAGGCAGCAACACCGGATAAGCCTATCGTTTCACTCGTTTTTCACAACGGCGCGACAGGTGTGACGTGCCGGCGCAGATGGGTGGGGGCGCCATGCAGGCGGGCGGAGTGGTTCACGCGAACAAACGCGCGCGGATCGCATGAGCGACCTGGCGACGCTCGAATTCGCCAATGGCGCGTTCTACGAGGCCTTCGCGGCCGCTGACCTGGCGCAGATGACGGAGCTGTGGGCCGCGTCCGGCCCGGTGTTCTGCTGCCATCCCGGCTGGCAGCCGATCCAGGGGCGCGCGGCGGTGCTGCGCAGCTGGGCCGAGCTGTTCGCCAATTCCGGGCCCATGCCGATCACCCATCATCTGCTGGCGCGCGACACGATCGGCGAAATGGGCGTCGTCTGCTGCCTGGAATCGGTTTCGGGCCATGGCTTCATCGCCACCAACCTGTTCGTGCGCGACGGCAAGCTGTGGCGCCTGGTGCATCACCATGCGGGGCCGTTCGCCGGCAAGCTGCCCGTCATCGGCGGGACGGCGCGGCCGCCAGCGAATTGAGGCGGCCAATTGATCGGTTCGCGGCGCCAAGTCCCCCGCGTTGCGCGGGAATTTCGCCCGGCGCATATTGAAACGATGGCGAATCGGGCTCCGACCAAGGCGCGCGCGCAGCATAGGCACCGGCCAAGGGCTGCCGTGGCGCGGCTCTGTCTCCTGGCCGTGCTGCTGTTGTGCATGGCGCCGGCGGCCTGGGCCGACTACGCGGCCGGGCTCGCCGCCTTCAACCGCAAGGACTATGCAAAGGCATATGCCGAGTGGATGGAGCCGGCCAAAGCCGGGGAGGCCCCGGCGCAGCACGGCATCGGCATGCTCTACGACATGGGCGAAGGGGTGCCGAAGAAGGACCCCAAGGCGGCCGCCGAATGGTACCAGAAGGCCGCCGACCAGAACTATGCGCCGGCGATCAACAACCTGGCCCGGCTCTACGCCGATGGCCGCGGCGTGACCGCCGATCCGGCCAAGGCGATCGCCCTGTGGTCGCGCGCCGCCGAAGCCGGCAATGTCACCGCGCGGTTCAATCTGGGTGTGCAATACGCCAATGGCGCCGGGGTCGAGAAGGACCCGGCCAAGGCGGCGGAATACCTGAAGCAGGCGGCGGAAGGCGGCCTGGCGGAGGCGCAATTCGCCTTGGCCGGGTTCTATCGCGAGGGGCTGGGCGTGAAGCAGGACGCCGCGGCCGCGCGCCAGTGGTATCAGCGCGCCGCCGATGCCGGGTTCGAGCCGGCCCGCGTCGCCGTCGCCGCGCTGGACCAGGAGGCGGCCGCCAGCGCGGCGGCTGTATCCGGTGCCGCGCCGGCTGCCGAACCTGCCGCCGAACCTGCGCCCGAGGCGGCTCCGGTGGTCGTGCCGGAGGCGGCGCAAGAGGGCGAACCGGTGCCGCCGGCACAACCTGCGGCCGAAGCGGCCACGCCGCCGCCGGCTGAAGAAGAGAAGCCCGCCGAGGCGGCCGAGGCGACGCCCGCGCCCGCACCGGCGGAGGCTCCCGCAGACGCCGCTGCGGATCTCGCCGCCGCCGAAGGTCATGGCGCGGGGGCCGGAGACGATAGCGCTGGCGAAGTCGAAGAAGGCCAAGTCGAAGAAGGCCAGGATGCGGCGGACCAGGGCGAGGCGGCCGTGCCGGCCGAAGCGCCTGCGCCGCCGGTGGGCGAGGGCTCGGCGGCGATAAACACGCATGACGTGGCCGACGACCTGCCGCTCGCGGAATCGCTGACCGGCGATGCCATGGTCTACCGGATCTGGCTCTATGACAGCGGGCAGGAAAAGGATGCCAGCTCCTATTGGGCGAAGCTGACCCAGCAATACCCGGCCGTGCTGAAGAACTTGAAGCTCGA
This sequence comes from Rhodospirillaceae bacterium, assembly GCA_016794075.1. Taxonomy (GTDB): domain Bacteria; phylum Pseudomonadota; class Alphaproteobacteria; order Dongiales; family Dongiaceae; genus Dongia_A. The sequence continues at coordinate 5,162 of JAEUKU010000018.1, read as the reverse complement.
CCTGCGGCGCTACTTCCTCGGCGAGGCCAAGGGGGCGGTCTATCGGGTCTTCGCCGGCCCGTTCGACGATCTGGCCGCGGCGCAGCAGGCCTGCGAGGACATCAAGCGGCATTTCGGCGACCAGTTCTGTCGTCCGGTCATCAACTAGCACGCGCCGTGATGGCACAGGGCGGCGGGTCATCCAGAGCAGAGCATTCCGATCTGGCGGTGCTCACCGCCGCAGAGATGCGGCAGGTGGAGAACGCGGCCTTCGCGCGCGGCCTGCCGAGCTTCGAGGCGATGCGCCGCGCCGGTAGCGCGGTGGCCGCGGAGGTCATGCGCCGCTGGCCGTCCGGCACGCTCGATACCGTCACCGTGCTGTGCGGGCCGGGCAACAATGGCGGCGACGGCTTCATCGCCGCAGCGGCGTTGGGCGCCGCCGGCTATCCCGTGCGGGTGCAGGCGACCTCGATTGCGGCGCCGCGTTCGGCGGACGCGCAGGCGGCGCTGACGGGCTGGACCGGTGAAGTCGCGGCGCTCGATCCGGACGCGCTGGAAGCACTGGGGGCGCGGGACCTGGTGATCGACGCCCTGTTCGGCATCGGGCTGACGCGGCTGCTGGATGGCGCGGTGCTGGCCACGGTCGAAGCGGTCAATCGCTCCGGCGCGCCGGTGGTCGCCGTTGATGTGCCGAGCGGCATCGATGCAGATACCGGGCTGGCCCCCGGCGCCGCGATCGACGCAGACGTGACGGTCACCTTCGGCTGGGCGAAGCGCGGGCATTTGCTGCTGCCGGCCGCCGCCCATTGCGGCGAGTTGGTGGTGGCCGATGTCGGCTTCACCGCGACCGACCTGGCCGTCATCCCGATCGCGTGCTTCCGCAACGCGCCGGCATTCTGGCGTGATGCCTACCCGCTGCCGGGGACGCAGGATCACAAATACCGCCGCGGCCATGTGGTGGTGGCCGGCGGCGCGGTGATGACCGGCGCCGCCCGCCTGGCCGCGCGCGCGGCGCGGCGGGTGGGCGTGGGCATGATGACCCTGGCGGTGCCGCCGGCGGCCTGGGCGGTCTATGCGGCGGACCAGGCGGGGGCGATCGTGCGGCCTGCGGCGGATCGCGACGCGGTGCTGGCGCTGGCCGCCGATGACCGGGTGACGGCGCTGCTGGTTGGCAGCGGCCTGGAGCCGGTCGCGGAGACCGCCACCCTGGTGCGCGGCGCCGTGGCGCTGGGCAAGCCGCTGGTGGTCGATGGCGGGGGTTTGACCGCGTTAGCCCTGGACGGCGGGTTGAGCCGGGGAGGATCGTGGCAGGGGCGGCCGGACCTCGTCCTCACCCCGCATGAGGGCGAATTCGCCCGGCTGTTTCCCGAGGTGGCGGGACAGGGCGGCAAGCTCGACCGCGCCCGCGCCGCCGCCGCGGCTTCCGGCTGCACCATTGTCCTGAAAGGGGCGGATACGGTCATCGCCGGCCCGGACGGCCGGGCGCTGATGTGCGATCTCGCGCCCGCCACGCTGGCGACGGCGGGCTCCGGCGACGTCCTGGCCGGAGCGGTCGCCGGGCTGTTGGGCCTGCACCTGGCGCCGCTGCCGGCTGCCGCCATGGCGGTCTGGCTGCACGGCGAGGCGGCCCGGGAGCTCGGCCTCGGCCTGATCGCCGAGGACCTTCCGGACCGGTTGGCCCAAATCCTGACCGGCGTGCTCGCCGGCGATCTGGGGCAAAAAGCCGCAAATCCTGGCCGTTCGCAATAATCTTGCGCCGGCGACTTCGGGCGTTGCCGGGTGGCGCCAGCGCCCGGTTTACGGCTTTTTCCTTGTGCCGCCGCCGGTCCTGCGATACATCCGCGCCCGACAAACGAGCGGCGCTTCGCTTCGGCAGCGCGGAAATCAGCGCCGGGCGGGCGTGGCGGAATTGGCAGACGCGCTGGATTTAGGTTCCAGTGACGCAAGTCGTGGGGGTTCAAGTCCCTCCGCCCGCACCAGACCGGTGCAAGGTTCTCCGGGCCGGTTGCCGGGATCGCCGCACGCGACATTCAGGGAAGTGGATAGAGCCGTCTCATGCAGATCACCGAAACCAACGCCAATGGCTTGAAGCGCGAGTTCAAGGTCGTCATCCCGGCCGACAAGCTCAAGGACCAGGTCGACAGCCGGCTGAAGGAGCTCGGCGAGCGCATCAAGATGCCCGGCTTCCGCCCCGGCAAGGTGCCGCTGCAGCTGCTGAAGCAGCGCTACGAGAAGTCGGTGATGGGCGAGGTGCTCGAGCGCTCGGTGCAGGAAGGCTCGTCGCAGCTGATGACCGAGCACAATCTGCGCCCGGCCGGCCAGCCCAAGGTCGAGATCGTCAAGTTCGAGGATGGCCAGGACCTCGAGTTCAGTGTCGCCCTCGAGGTGATCCCCGAGATCACGCCGGTCGATTTCAAGACCATCAGCCTGCAGAAGACCGTGGTCGAGGTGCCGGAATCCGAGATCGAGGAGAGCCTGCAGCGCCTGGCCAAGCGGCAGCGCAAGGCGGAGCCGGCGGCGGAAGGCCACGCGGCGCAATCGGGCGACGTCGCGGTGATCGATTTCGTCGGCCGCGTCGACGGCAAGGAATTCGACGGCGGCAAGGCCGAGGATTTCCACCTCGAGCTCGGCTCGGGCATGTTCATCCCCGGCTTCGAGGACCAGTTGATCGGCCTGAAGAAGGGTGACAGCCGGACGGTGAAAGTCACATTCCCGGCCGAATACGGCAACAAGGAGCTGGCCGGGAAGCCGGCCGAGTTCGAGGTCACGGCGAAGGAGATCCGCACGCCTGTCGACACGCCGCTGGATGACGAATTGGCAAAGGCGATGGGCGTCGACGACCTCGCCACGCTGCGCAAGCGGGTGCGCGAGCAGATCGAGCGCGATTACGGCCTGGCGGCGCGGTCGCGCCTGAAACGCGGCCTGCTCGACCTGCTGGCCGACAAGCACGATTTCACCCTGCCGGAGAGTCTGGTCGATGCCGAGTTCGAGGCGATCTGGCGCCAGATCGAGGCCGACATCAAGGCCGACCGCCTGGATGCCGAGGACAAGGGCAAGAGCGAGGACCAGCTCAAGTCCGAATACCAGGACATCGCCAAGCGCCGGGTGAAGCTCGGCCTGCTGCTCTCCGAGGTCGGCCGCGCCAACAACATCCAGGTGCCGAACGAGGATTTGACCCGCGCCGTCATCGCCGAGGCGCGCCGCTTTCCGGGCCAGGAGAAGCAGGTGATCGATTACTACCAGAAGAGCCCGGAGGCTTTGAATCAGCTGCGCGCGCCCATATATGAGGACAAGGTGATCGACTTCATCCTCGAGATGGCGCAGGTCTCCGAGCGTCGCGCGACGCCCGACGAGTTCCGCAAGGAAGGCGACGAGGCCGCCTGATTCCTGTTCTGGTCGCGATCGATTGCATGCGGGGCGCTCGCCGCTATGATCGGCGGCGACGGGCGATGTCGAGGGTGATTCGCCGCCGGCCGTTGAATGCCCCGACCCTTGATCTCCCAGGGGCGGCGAACGCCGTGACGCTCAACCTCCAGACGAGAGTTCTGCATGATTAGGGACCGCGATCCGATCGAAATCTACAACAACATGCTGGTGCCGATGGTGGTCGAGCAGACCGCCCGCGGCGAGCGCGCCTACGACATCTATTCGCGCCTGCTGAAGGAGCGGATCATCTTCGTGGTCGGCCCGGTCAATGACCACATGGCGAGCCTGGTCTGCGCCCAGCTGCTGTTCCTGGAATCGGAGAACCCGAGCAAGGAGATCTCGCTCTACATCAATTCGCCGGGTGGCGTGGTGACCTCGGGCCTCGCGATGTACGACACGATGCAGTATATCCGGCCGACCATCTCGACCATCTGCGTCGGCCTGGCGGCCTCGGCCGGCTCGTTGCTGCTCACCGCCGGCGCCAAGGACAAGCGGTTCAGCCTGCCGCACTCCAACATCATGGTCCACCAGCCCTCCGGCGGCTTCCAGGGCCAGGCGACGGACATCGAGATCCACGCCAAGGAAATCATCAAGACCCGCGACCGGCTGAACAAGATCTACGTGAAGCACACCGGACAGGACTTGAAGACCATCGAGGACGCCATGGAGCGCGACCGCTTCATGACGCCGGAAGAGGCCAAGAATTTCGGCCTGATCGACCAGGTCCTGACTGAGCGGCCAAAGTCCGACGAGGCGGGCGGGGGAAAAGGGTCTTAACCCTTTGCCTACCATTCCGCGCCTAGGCTTGGTGGTGCCTGGATAAGCTGACTCGGACCGGCGTGCCGGGACGGCGCCGACAGGCGGGACCGCCGTGCCGCGGTCGGGAACGAAACCGGGGCCCGGATCGGTTCGGGCGGCGCCCCCGGGCCGAATCCCCGGGAAATGCGGCACAAACCCGTTGTGTTGGCGAATCTTCCAAGGCTAACATGGCTCTAAGGGTGGGTCTGAGTCTCGCCCGCCGAAGCGTGAACGGATAGCGAATGAACAAGTCCACCAGCGGCGATTCGAAGAATACGCTCTACTGCTCGTTCTGCGGCAAGAGCCAGCACGAGGTTCGCAAGCTGATCGCGGGGCCGACCGTCTTCATCTGCGATGAATGCGTCGAACTCTGCATGGACATCATCCGCGAAGAGCACAAGACGACGCTGGTGCGCTCGCGCGACGGCGTGCCCAGCCCGCGCGACATCTGCAAGGTGCTGGACGACTACGTGATCGGCCAGGAACATGCCAAGAAGGTGCTCTCGGTCGCGGTCCACAATCACTACAAGCGTCTCGCGCATGTCGGGAAGCAGAACGACGTCGAGCTGTCGAAGTCGAACATCCTGCTGGTCGGCCCGACCGGCTGCGGCAAGACGCTGCTGGCCCAGACCCTGGCGCGCATCATCGACGTGCCGTTCACCATGGCTGACGCGACGACGTTGACCGAGGCCGGCTATGTCGGCGAGGACGTCGAGAACATCATCCTGAAGCTGCTGCAATCCGCCGATTACAACGTCGAGCGCGCGCAGCGCGGCATCGTCTATATCGACGAAGTCGACAAGATCAGCCGCAAGTCGGACAACCCGTCCATAACCCGCGACGTGTCGGGCGAGGGCGTGCAGCAGGCGCTGCTGAAGATCATGGAAGGCACCATCGCCTCCGTGCCGCCGCAGGGCGGGCGCAAGCATCCGCAGCAGGAGTTCCTGCAGGTCGACACC
>JAEUKU010000006.1 GCA_016794075.1 Rhodospirillaceae bacterium | reverse complement strand
TGCGCAGGCGCAGCAGGCCGCGCTCCGGCTTGATCTCGAAGGGCAGATTGTCCCACTTGGGCCCGCCGACGGCGCCCAGCAGCACGGCATCCGCCTGCATCGCCTTGGCCATCGCCGCGTCGGTCAGCGGCACGCCGTGCTTGTCGATAGAGCAGCCGCCGACCAGCTCATCCTCGGTGTCGAAGGCAAGCGCCTGGTTCTTCGCGAACCAGTCGAGCACGCGCTTCACCTGCGCCATCACTTCCGGACCGATGCCGTCACCGGCGAGGATGAGGAGTTTCTTGTTGGTGGGCATGTGTTTCCTCGATCGTGGGTAGATGGCATTGCCGTTAGAACAAATTCGTCATGGCAAGGCTTGGCCTTGCCATCCACGAGTTTGCCAGCCATGAACCGAATTCTTCGGATCGAAACTCGTGGATGCCAGGACCAAGTCCTGGCATGACGGCGGAGGAGTTGAGAGGCCGAGCGTCCTCACCACAGCCAGGGCTGGCCGATTTTCGCCTTCGCTTCGAAGCTGTCGATGTTGGCGGCCTTCTGCAGGGTGAGGCCGATGTCGTCGAGGCCGTTCAGCAGGCAATGCTTGCGGAAGGCGTCGATCTCGAAATGGATGCAGCCGCCATCGGGGCCGCGGATCTCTTGGCTTTCCAGATCGACGGAGACGACCGCATTGGCGCCGCGATTGGCGTCGTCCATCAGCTTGTCGACCTCGGATTGCGGCAGCACGATGGGCAGGATGCCGTTCTTGAAACAGTTGTTGTAGAAGATGTCGGCGAAGCTCGGCGCGATGACGCAGCGGATACCGAAATCGAGCAGCGCCCAGGGCGCGTGCTCTCTGCTCGAGCCGCAGCCGAAATTCGCCCCCGTCACCAGGATCTGCGCCTTGCGGTACTGCGTCTTGTTGAGGACGAAGTCCGGGATCTCCTTGCCGTCCGGCGTGTAGCGCATCTCGTCGAACAGGTTCTTGCCGAGCCCGGTGCGCTTGATGGTCTTCAGGAACTGCTTGGGGATGATCATGTCGGTGTCGACATTCATCATCGGCAGGGGCGCCGCGACGCCGGTCAGCTGGGTGAATTTCTGCATCGTCATACCGCTTGTGAAGAGGCGGCCCGCCGCGAAGTCGATCCGGCCGGCCGTCGGACCGGCCGGTTTTATGTCACGCCGCCGCCACCCCTCACAAGCGTTCTGTCCGCATGCCCGCCGCCCCCTACCAGCGCGGGTCGCGGTGGTCGATCGGGCCGGTTCCGACCTCCAGCAGGCCGAGATCCCGGCGCAGATGGTCGTTGAGGTCGTCGACCGAGCCAATGCGGCCCAGGCGGCACTGGCCCAGGCTCAGCAAAGCAGTGGCGATATGCGTCCAGCTGAAATGGCGGATCCGGGAATATGAAATCGAGATCATGGCGAGGCTCCTTGTCTTTGCCACTGCCACAAGGTAGTTCTTTCATAATTGAGGCGCTGTGAACGATTTCACACAGGTTCTATTCATAAATGAATGGCAAAGATGAGCAGCGCTGAGCTGAGCTGGGACGATCTGCGGCTCTTCGCGGCGATTGCCGCCGAAGGCTCTCTGAGCGCCGCCGCCCGCCGGCTGGGGGTCAGCCAGCCGACCATGGGCCGCCGCCTCCAGGCCCTGGAGCAGGCCGTGGGCGGCAAGCTGCTGGAGCGGGCCGGCCAGCAATACGTCCTGACCCCCCGCGGCGCCGAGCTGCTGCCGCTGGTCGAACACCTGGTCGAGGCCGGCCTTGCCATCGAGCGGGCGCGGCCGGATTTCGCCGAGACGGCGACCGGCAGCGTGCGGGTCACCGCCGGACCTTGGAACAGCCGGTTCCTGGCCCGGCGCCTGCCCGAACTGCTGGCCGATCTGCCGGGCATCGAGCTGGAGCTGCTGAGCGGCTACAGCTTCGCCAACCTGGCGCGGCGCGAGGCCGACATCGCCATCCGCAACCGCCGCCCGGTCGAGGGCAAGCTGGTGCGCCGCGCTCTGCCCGACCCCGCCTATGCGCTGTTCGCCGCGAAGGATTACGTGGCGCAGAACCCCGCCGCGATGAGCGCGGCGCGCAACCGGGAATGCCGCTGGATCAGCCTCGACGAGGGCCAGGTGCATGCCGCCTCGGTCAGATGGATCGAGCGGCACATCGACCGGCCGGCGGATATCCGCTGCAGCAATTCCGCCAACATCCTCGACGCCATCATCGGCGGCGCCGGCATCGGCATCGTGCCGTGCTGGGCCGGCCATGAGGAGCCGGACCTGGTCCAGCTGAGCGCACCGTTGGAGGATTACGAGACCGACGGCCTGTGGCTGGTGGTGCACGAGGATCTGCGCAACCGCCCGCGCGTGCGCCTGGTCGCCGACCGCATCGCGGCCTTGTTCCAGCGCTATCGCGCCCAGCTCCATCCCGAGGGGGCGGGATGAGCCTGGCGATCCGCCGGCTGGAGGCGGACACACCGGCGGCGGAGCTCGCCGCCCGCTGGCGCTATGACGCGTTCTTCGCCGATGGCGGCGATACGTTCGAGAGTTCGCGCGCGGCCCTGCTCGACTTCCTGCGCGGGCAGGACGGCTACGAGATCGGCCTCATCGCCGAATGCGGCGGCCAGCCCGCCGGCCTGTGCCTGTTCGTGCGCGCCGAAGCCGACGCCAATCCCCGGCCCGATCTGACGCCGTGGCTGGCGGCGCTCTACGTGGCGCCGGACTTCCGGCGGCGCGGCATCGGTGGCGCGCTGGTCAAGGCTATCGAGGATCACGCGCGCAAGGTCGGCACGGCGACGCTGCATCTCTATACCTCGGAGGCGGAGCGGTTCTATGCCGGCCTCGGCTGGCAAACACGCCAGCGCTTCATCCAGAATGGCGATCGCTTCGCCCTGATGGTGCGCGCGTTGTCTACGCCTTAGCCCACCTTCGGCAGGGACGTATTCCCAGAATCGCGTATCATCGCGCCTCTGCGACTCGATCCGTTGGAGCGACAGGATGGCGGGCACGATTTCCGGGAAATCGACGAAGGTCGCCAGGAAGGCCGCCGCCAAACGCGGCGCGGCGAAGCCGAAACTGCTTTCAGGCGGCAACCCCCAGATCGCGAAGGAATACGGCGACGCCCCCGTGCAGGCCTATATCGCGGCCATGCCGGGCTGGAAACGCGAGATCGGCCGCCGTCTCGACGCGCTCATCACGCGCAGCGCCCCTGGCGTGAGCAAGGCGGTCAAATGGAACTCGCCCTTTTACGGGCTCGAGGGCCAGGGCTGGTTCCTCAGTTTTCATTGCTTCAAGAAATACATCAAAGTTGCCTTCTTCCGCGGCACGTCGCTGCGCCCCGTCCCGCCCGGCACGTCCAAGCAGAAGGAGGTGCGCTACCTCGACCTCCGCGAGGACGACGAATTCGACGAAGCGCAGATCGCCGCCTGGGTGAAGCAAGCCAGCCGATTGCCCGGCGAAAGGATGTGAGCGCCATGAAGAAAGCAACTGCGGCTATGAAGAAGAGCGTGCCGAAGGCGAAGACAGAAGCCTCCGCGTCCAGCCTGATCGATGCGCGGATCAGGGAACTGGGCGACTGGCGCGGCGAGACGCTGGCGCGGATTCGCGCGCTGATCAAGCAGGCCGATTCCGAGGTGGTCGAGGAATGGAAGTGGCGCGGCGTACCGGTGTGGTCGCATGCCGGCATCATCTGCACCGGCGAGACCTACAAGGCCGTGGTGAAGATGACCTTCGCCAAGGGCGCTTCGCTGGAGGACCCCAAGGGCCTGTTCAATGCCAGCCTCGACGGCAACACGCGGCGCGCCATCGACATCCGCGAGGGTGACAAGATCGACGAAAGGGCGCTGAAGGCGCTCATCCGCGCCGCCGTGTCGTTGAACACGGCGAAGCGACCTGCCGCGTCACGGTGAACGGCGCGGAAATTCCAGACCTGCCTTACAGGAAGATATCCGATCCACCATTCTGAGAGATGGGCGGATCGAACGAAACCGCTCCATCTTCACGGCGGTAAGGAAACTGGACGATGAGGGAGAGGTCGTCGCGATGGTCAAGCAGGACCGTCACGGCATCGGACGCGCCACCCGATGGCAGGCTGATTCTCGCATCGTAGGCCAACGCGGTGGCGATGTAGCGACCGCCGCGGGCGCCATCCTGCAACGCTTCCTTCAGGAACTCGATGACCTCTTCGGCCCGCGGATGCTCCTGGCCATCATATGCCGAGACGGCTGACAACTCGCCGTCCGGCGCCATCGCGGCGCCGAAGGGATAGAATTCGCCATTCTCTGCGAGCATCTGCTCCGCGAATGGGATGACCAAGCCCAGTAGCTTTTCACAATCCGCTTGCGGATCGGACATCAGATTGCCCGGCTCCTACAGCTTCCGCACGTCCGTCAGGTGGCCGGTCACCGCAGCGGCGGCGGCCATCGCGGGGCTGACCAGGTGGGTGCGGCCGCCGCGGCCCTGGCGGCCTTCGAAGTTGCGGTTGGAGGTGGAGGCGCAGCGTTCGCCCGGCGCGAGCTTGTCCGGGTTCATCGCCAGGCACATGGAGCAGCCCGGCTCGCGCCACTCGAAGCCGGCCTCGAGGAAGAT
>JAEUKU010000409.1 GCA_016794075.1 Rhodospirillaceae bacterium | reverse complement strand
CGCGCATAACCGCGACGACCATGCCAAGCAGTTCAGCTTCCTGATGGATTGCGGCGGCGCCTGGCGGGCGGCGCCGGCCTATGACCTGACCTTTTCCGACGGCATCAACGGCGAACACACGACCACGATCGACGGCGAAGGCAGCGCGCCCGGCGACGCCGATCTGCTGCGCCTCGCCCGCAAGGCGGGCCTCAGGAAAGCGGATGCGGCCGACGCCATCGCGGCGGTGCGCGACGCCGTCGCCAAGTGGCCGGACTGGGCCGACGAAGCCGGCCTCACCCGCGCCGCCGCCCGCGAGATCGGCCAGGTGATCGCGCCGGTCACGCCGCTGCGCACGGGCGCGAAAGCGGCGAAACCAAGGGCGGCGAAACCGAAAGCGCCACCCAGAACGAAGGCCGGGAAGTCGTCGCGAAGACGGCCGTCGTAGTGACGGTACGCCTCCTTACCTGAATGCGATTTCAGGAAGACGCGCCTATCGCGCAAAAAAAGCGGCCGCCGGGCTCGGGGGAAACCGGCGGCCGCGGGAGCGAGACGGCGCGGCCAGTACGATCGCGCCGTCTCATCCACTCTTCTGCGCGTCGGCCGCGACCGGCCGGCGCGATCGCCGGCTTAGTTGGCCGGCGGGACCAGCGTCGGGTCGACCGGCGCCGTCGGGTCGGTCGGCACGTCGCCAGTGCCCTGGTCGGGCGTGCCGTCGTCGTCGGGCGAGTCGCCGGCTTCGTCGCTGCTGTCGTCGGCGCTGTCGTCGGAGCCGTCCTCGCCGGACTCGCTGCCGTCGTCGGAGCCATCGTGATCGCTGCCGCTTTCGCCGCCATCGTGATCGCTGCCGCTGTCACCGCCGTCATGGTCGCCGCTGTCGCCGCCACCCTCGCCGCCATCGCCGCCGCCGTCACCGCCGCCGTCGCCACCGCCTTCGCCGCCGTCACCACCGCCGTCATGGTCGCCGCCGCCTTCGCCGCCGCCGCCATCACCGCCGCCGTCGCCGCCCTCGCCGCCATCGGCGAAGGCCGCGCTGGGCGCGAGGTCGAAGGCAAGGCTGCCGGCGGTCAGGCTGCCGCTCACATGCCAGGGCGCGAGGACCGCGCCGAGGGCGAGCGCCGCCCAGGCGGTACCCTGGATCAGCCGCTGCTTGGTGGTCGAATTGGACATCGTCGTCTCCTTGGTTTTGGACCATGCGGACCACATGGCCGCCGCATTCCGGAAGCGACGATACGCCGGCGTACCTGAACCGCGTCTGAACGACATGCGGGTGAATTTGCCGCACCGCGCTGGCGAAGCGCGCGCCGAGGCGCTAGAACCGCAGCGACACGGGGAGGCATTAGCGATTTGTTCACCATGACGGCGCTGCTGCAGCTCTTCACCTGGCTGCTCACCGGATTCCTGCTGCTCGCGACCGCGCTGGCGATCCTGTTCGCGCGCCGGCCGCTGCTGGGCGTGGCGCAGCATTGGGGGCTGCAGCTTTGGTGGCTGGCGCTGCTCGGCGCGCTGCCGGCGCTGTGGCGCGGCGACTGGATCTGCTTCGCATTGTGCCTCGCGGTCGCGGCCTGGTGGAGCGTGATGCTGTTCCGGCGCCCGCGGCGCGCGGCGGCGGACGGCGCACCGCTGCTGCGCATCGTCGCCGCCAACCTGCTGCACGCCAACGACGCCCTCGATCGCGCCGGCGCGGCCATCGCGGCGCTGCAGCCGGACGTGGCGGTGCTGTGCGAGGTGACGCCGGACGCACGCGCGGCGCTCCGCGCGCTGGAAGCCCGCCTGCCCCATGCGCTGGATACCTGCGCGCCGGACAGCCTCTACGGCATCGTCATCCTGTCGCGATTTCCCTTGACCGAGCGCAGCCGGGGGATCGGCGAGGACCCGACGCCCCGGCATCTCGCCGCCGATCTGGCGATCGCGGGCGGCACGGTCTCGCTGCTGGCGATCCATCCGACCAACCCGCTGCGCCTGCCGCGCGCGCACCGCATCCCGGGCGAGTTCGCCGCCGTGGCCGATCTGTGCCGCACCTTGCGCGAGGACCTCATCGTGATCGGCGACTGCAACGCCGCCGGCTGGTCGAGCTACCTGCGCGGGCTGGAGCGGGCGGCGGGCCTCGCCAATGATGGCGGATTGCGCCCGTCCTGGCCGGTCTGGCTCCCCGCGCCGCTGCGCCTGCCGCTGGACCATGTCTGGGTGCGCGGGCGGCTGACCCTGGCGCGCGTCTGGCCGGGGCCCGCCTACGGCTCGGACCACCTGCCCCTGGTGGCGGAGATCGGGCGCCCCAGGGATGCCGGCTCGTAGGACGCGAATCGCCGGGAAACCTCGCCTTTCGCCGGATTCCCGCTTGCCCCTGGGCCGGCCAATCACTAGGTTTCCGCCGGCACCAGGTTCGGCCCGGTTTGCAGCGATTTTCGAGGCTTCGACAGATGAGTTCCGATCGGCAATACGCCCAAGCGGCCCGCGCCTGGCCCTTCGAGGAGGCGCGCAAGCTGGTCACGCGCTACGAGAAGGCGCCGCCGGCCAAGGGCTATGTGCTGTTCGAAACCGGCTACGGCCCGTCGGGCCTGCCGCATATCGGCACCTTCGGCGAGGTGGTGCGCACGACGATGGTGCGGCGCGCCTTCCAGCGCCTGTCGGACATTCCGACGCGCCTCTTCGCCTTCTCCGACGACATGGACGGGTTGCGCAAGGTGCCGACCAACGTGCCGAACCAGGAGATGCTGGCGCAGCATCTGGGCAAGCCGCTGACCCAGGTGCCGGACCCGTTCGGCACGCATGAGAGCTTCGGCCACCACAACAACGCGATGCTGCGCGGCTTCCTCGATTCCTTCGGCTTCGAATACGAGTTCCAGTCGGCGACCGAATGCTATCTCTCCGGCCGCTTCGACCAGGCGTTGCTCGACGTGCTGCGCCACTACGATTCCATCATGGAGGTGATGCTGCCCTCCCTGCGCGAGGAGCGGGCGGCGACCTATTCGCCGTTCCTCCCCGTCTGCGCCAGGACCGGGCGCGTGCTGCAGGTGCCGGTGCTGCGCCACGACGCGGCGGCGGGCACCATCGTCTACCAGGACGAGGACGGCAGCGAGGTCGAGACGCTGGTGACCGGCGGGCGCTGCAAGCTGCAATGGAAGCCGGACTGGGCGATGCGCTGGCATGCGCTGGGCGTCGATTACGAGATGTCGGGCAAGGACCTGATCCCCTCGGTGGAGCTGGCGGGCAAGATCTGCCGCATCCTGGGCTCGCGTCCGCCGGAGGGCTTCAACTACGAGCTGTTCCTGGACGAGAAGGGCCAGAAGATCTCCAAGTCCAAGGGCAACGGCTTGTCGGTCGAGGAATGGCTGGCCTATGCGCCGCCCGAGAGCCTGGCGCTGTTCATGTTCCAGAAGCCGCGCGCGGCGAAGCGGCTCTATTTCGACGTCATCCCGCGCGCGGTCGACGACTACCTGACCTTCGTCGGCAAGTTCCCGACGGAGGCGGCGGCGCAGCGGCTGGAGAACCCGGCCTGGCACATCCACAACGGCCAGCCGCCGGAAATCCACCAGGATTTGAGCTACGGCATCCTGCTGAACCTCGCGAGCGTGGCGAACGCCGAGGAGAAGTCGCAGCTCTGGGGCTTCATCACCCGCTACCGGCCGGAGGCGACGCCGGCGACGGCGCCCTTCCTCGACAAGCTGGTGGGCTACGCCATCAACTACTACCGCGACTTCGTGAAGCCGGCGAAGACGTTCCGGGCACCCGACGAGACGGAACGCGCGGCGCTGGCCGAGCTGCTCGCCTATCTGGAGCGGGCGCCGGAAGACGCCAAGGCCGACGCGCTGCAGACCGAAGTCTATGAGATCGGCAAGCGCCACCCCTTCCCCGAGTTGCGCGCCTGGTTCAAGGCGCTCTACGAGGTGCTGCTGGGCCAGGAGCAGGGGCCGCGCTTCGGCTCCTTCATCGAGCTCTACGGCAAGGCGGAGACCGCGGCGCTGATCCGCAAGGCGCTGGCCTCGCCCAAGGGATTGGCCGCTGAGTAACGCTCCCGTTATCGCCCCGGTGATTTTGGCGGCGGATTCCGGCCTCGGCGGCTTGAGCATCGTCGCCGAGATCCGCAAGGCGCTGCCGCAGGCGCGGCTCGCCTATCTCTGTGACAACGCCTATTTCCCCTATGGCACCAAGGCGGACCAGGCGCTGCTGGCGCATTTCCTGAAGGTGATGGCGGCGGCGATCGCCCGGGTATCGCCCACGCTGATCGTTACCGCCTGCAACACCATCTCCACCATCTGCCTGCCCGAATTGCGCGCGGCGACACCGATCCCGGTGGTCGGCGTGGTGCCGGCGGTGAAGCCCGCCGCGGCGCTGAGCAGGCGCAAATGCATC
>JAEUKU010000381.1 GCA_016794075.1 Rhodospirillaceae bacterium | reverse complement strand
ATGTGCACGATGGGCGCGTGCTGCGCGCGGAACGCCTCGGTCAGGCGACGCATCTGCGTCGTCGCCGCCATGCTTCCGCTCACTGTCGCTGGTGCTCCCGGCAGAATGAAATCGCGCTGTGCATCGATGGTGAGCAACGCGATCTTTTGGCGCTCCGGCGACAGATAGTCCTGCATCCCCATACCCTGACTTTGGTTGCACCCTGGACCGGTCCCCATCCCTAAGCTCCGGCCACAAGCGGCGACCCTAGCGACGGCATTGTAACGGGACAAGACAAAACGACGCATGCCTCGGCCGCTGAATCTGCATTTCTGGCATGGCCGGAAAAGGCCCTGGAATCAGGGCTCAGTCAGGGCTCTCGCCGCCCTCGCTCTTTCGCGATCGCAAACGGTCCCAGTATTCGATGCGCTTGCGGATATCGCGCTCGAAGCCCCGTTCCACCGGCTCATAGAAGCGCTCCCGCGCCATGCCGTCGGGGAAGTAGTTCTGCCCGGAGAAGCCCTCTTCGGTATGGTGGTCGTAGGCATAGCCCTTGCCGTAGCCGAGATCCTTCATCAGCCGCGTCGGTGCATTGAGGATATGCTTGGGCGGCATGAGCGAGCCGGTCTGTCGCGCGGCCCGGTTCGCCGCACTCAACGCCTCGTAGGCCGCATTCGATTTCGGCGCAGTCCCTAGATAGATGACGCATTGCGCGATGGCCAATTCGCCCTCGGGTGAGCCCAGGCGGTCATAGGCGTCCCAGGCTGACAGCGCTTGCACCAGCGCCTGCGGATCCGCGAGGCCGACATCCTCGACGGCGAAACGCAGCAGTCTCCGGGCGATGTATTTGGGGTCCTCGCCGCCCGCCAGCATGCGCGCCAGCCAATAGAGGGCGGCATCGGTATCGGACCCGCGCAGCGATTTGTGCAAAGCGGAAATGAGGTTGTAGTGGCCTTCCTGCGCCTTGTCATAGATCGGCGCGCGCTTCTGAACCGCCTCGCTCAAGGCCGCGGGATCGAGGGCGACGTCGGGCGGCAGCCGAAATAATTCCTCTGCCATGTTCAGAAGGTATCGCCCGTCGCCGTCGGCCATGGCGATCAGCGCCACCCGCGCCTCGTCATTGAGCGGCAGGCGGAACCCCATCAGCGCCTCAGCCCGGCCGAGCAACTTGAGCTGGTCGGCCTCGGTCAGGCGGTTGAGGACGAAGACCTGGCAGCGCGAGAGCAAAGCCGCGTTGAGCTCGAAAGACGGGTTCTCGGTCGTGGCGCCGACCAGGACGATGGTGCCGTCCTCGACATAAGGCAGGAAGCCGTCCTGCTGCGAGCGATTGAAGCGGTGGATCTCGTCGACGAAGAGCAGGGTGCCGCGGCCCATCAGGCGGCGCTGCTTGGCGGCGTCGAACACCTTGCGCAGGTCGGCGACGCCGGAGAAGACCGCCGAGAGCATCTCGAACTGCAGGTCGACCTGCTCGGCGATCAGCCGCGCCATGGTGGTCTTGCCGCAGCCCGGCGGGCCCCACAGGATCATCGAGGAAATGTGGTGCGCCGCCAGCATGCGGCCGATCGGCCCTAGCGGGCCGATCAGGTGATCCTGGCCGACGATCTCATCCAGCTTCTGCGGCCGCAGGCGGTCGGCGAGCGGACGCTGCGCCTGGGTTTCGAAGAGGCTGGACATGCGCCGGCCGCCGCCTTCAGCGGACCGTGACGGATTGCAGCTTGCCGTCGCGCAGGATCGAAACCTCCCACTCGTCACGCGGCGTCGCCAGCGCGGCCTCCAGGCCGGCGACGGCGTCGATCTCGCGGCCGTTGATGCGGGCGATCACGTCGCCCGGCCGCAGGCCCAGTTCGCGGGCGAACGAGCCGCGCTTCACCGCCAGCACCACCACGCCCTTCCAGCCGCTGATCGACAGTTCCTCGCCCAGCGCGGGGGAAAGGTTCGCCACCTTGGCGCCGCGCAGCGGATGCTGGCCGTCGAGCACGGTCTCGTCGGGCTCCGGCACGCGCGGCGCCGGGCTGAGCTGCACCGGCACCTCGAGCCGCTCGCCCTTGCGGATCACGGTCACGCTCGCGGTGCCGCCCACCGGCAGGGTGGCGAGGCGGAAGGCCATGCCCTGCGGGTCGAGCACGTCGCGCCCGTTGATGGCGACCAGGACGTCGCCGGGCCGCAGGCCCGCAGCCTCGGCCGAACCGCCAGGATAGAGTTGCTTGATCACCACGCCGCCGGGCTTCTCGAAGCCGAGGCTTTGAGCGATGTCGGAGGTCAGCGCCTCGCCGGTGACGCCGATCCACGGGCGCACCAGCTTGCCGCCGCTGCCCTCGGCCGTCACCACGGCGCGCACGATGTTGGCGGGGATGGCGAAACCGATGCCGATCGACCCGCCGCTCTTGGAGAAGATGGCGGTGTTGATGCCGACCAGACGGCCATCCATGGTCACCAGCGCGCCGCCGGAATTGCCCGGATTGATCGCCGCGTCGGTCTGGATGAAAAAGCCGAAATCGTTGATGCCGGTATTGGTGCGGGCGAGGCCGGAGACGATGCCGCTGGTCACCGTCTGGCCGACGCCGAAGGGATTGCCGATGGCGAGCACCAGATCGCCGATCTCCAGGTCGTCGGAATCGCGGAACTCCAGGGTCGGCAGCCTAGCGCCCTTGGTATCCATGCGCAGCAGCGCCAGGTCCATGCGCTCTTCCTGGGCGACGATCTTGGCGGCGTATTCGCGGCCGTCATTCAAGACCACGCGGATTTCGTCGGCGCCGTCGATGACGTGGTTGTTGGTGACCACCAGCCCGTCGGCTTCGACAATGACGCCGGAACCCAGCGAATTCTGCACCCGCTCGCGCGAGCGGCCGAAATCGAACTGGTCGCCGAAGAACTGCTTGAAGAAGGGATCGTCGAAGAAGGGCGACAGCGCCTGCTGCTGGATCACCTTCTTGGTGTAGATGTTGACCACCGCCGGCGTCACCTTCTTCACCACCGGCGAGAAGCTGAGCTCGATCTGCTGCGCCGATTGCGGCACCGCGTCCTGGGCGAGGGCCGGCAACGGCAGCAAGGCCGCGCCGATCAGTCCCAACCGTGCAATCAACAGGCGCATGAAGTGCTCTCCGGTGGTGCCGAATACTCCCGCGGGCCGTCCGCCGGCCCCGTGTCGCCTATATGGTAACAAAAAGGGCAGCCGAAAAGGCTGCCCTTTTGATTGCTCTATCCGGCGAGGATCTATGCCTCGGCGGCTTCGCCCTCGGTCTCCTTGGCCTGGACCGGCCCGGAATCCTTGCCCTTGGCGCTGACGTCGCGGTCGACGAACTCGATGATCGCCATCGCCGCCATGTCGCCGTAGCGGAAGCCCGCCTTCAGCACGCGGGTGTAGCCGCCGGCGCGGGCCTTGTAGCGGTCGGCGAGCGTGGTCAGGAGCTTGTCCGCCAGCTTGTCGTCCTTGATCGAGGCGAGGATCTGCCGGCGGGACGCGAGACCGCCCTTCTTGCCCAGGGTCACGAGTTTCTCAACGATCGGACGCAAATCCTTCGCCTTCGGCAGGGTCGTCTTGATCTGCTCATGCTTGACGAGCGCGGCGGCCATATTGTTGAACATCGCCTTGCGGTGGGACGACGTGCGGCTCAGCTTGCGGCCGGCGACTGCGTGACGCATGTGGGCTCTCCTCTCCTCTTGGCCTCGCCCGCCCTCTCAGGGCCTAAGCGAAACCGGTTTCGCTCCCTAGCCGCCGCGGTGCTTTCGCACCATGCACGGCAGGGTGGGCCACCATGGCCCGGTACGCTTGGTCTTTCCGGCTTAGAACGGCTCGTCGAGCCGCTTCGCCAGTTCCTCGATGTTCTCCGGCGGCCAGTTGGGGATCTCCATGCCAAGATGGAGGCCCATCTGCGCCAGAACTTCCTTGATCTCGTTCAGCGACTTGCGGCCGAAATTCGGCGTGCGCAGCATCTCCGCCTCGGTCTTCTGAACCAGATCGCCGATGTAGACGATGTTGTCGTTCTTGAGGCAGTTGGCCGAGCGGACCGAGAGCTCAAGCTCGTCGACCTTGCGCAGCAGGTTCTTGTTGAACGGCGGCTCGACCGACTTCGATTCCTCGCTGGCGGCCGACGGCTCCTCGAAGTTGATGAAGAGCTGCAGCTGCTCCTGCAGGATGCGCGCGGCGATGGCGAGCGAATCCTCCGGCGTCAC
>JAEUKU010000264.1 GCA_016794075.1 Rhodospirillaceae bacterium | reverse complement strand
CACCTTCTGCCCGCCGATCGAGAACCGGCTGGAGCCGTCCGGCATCAGGCCCTGGCCCTGGGTCGCGCGGATCGCCTGGCACAGATTGGTCTTCTGGCTGAGGCAGTATTCGCATTGCCGGCATTCCGGCGTGTAGAGCGGGATGACGTGGTCGCCCTTCTTCAGGGTCGTGACGCCCGGCCCGACATCAACCACCACGCCGGCGCCCTCGTGGCCCAGGATGGTGGGGAACAGCCCTTCCGGATCGGCCCCCGACAAGGTGAACTCGTCGGTGTGGCAGATGCCGGTCGCCTTCACCTCGACCAGGACCTCGCCGGCCCGCGGGCCTTCCAGGTCGACCTCCTCGATGGTCAGCGGCTTGCCGGCGGCGGTGGCGAGTGCGGCGCGGGTCTTCATGGCTCTCCCCCTCTTGGGCGTTGTTCTCGTAGGCGGATTTCAGGCGGCATGATTCAAGCGGCATGATTCAGGCCGCATGATTCAGGCATGGGTGAGAGGCAGGCGCACGCACCTGCCTCCCACCGCAAACAACAATCGTCCGGATGATGCGGGCTAGGCGGCCAGGGCGCCGGACGCCTTGGCGACATGCGTGGCGATCGCATCCATCAGCGGCGGCGACAGGCAGTCATAGGGCTCCAGCCCCAGCTCCTTCAGCCGCGACCGCACTGCGCCCATCTCGCTCGGCGGCGCGCCGGATTCGATGATCGACGAGACGAAGGCGGCGAATTCCGGCGCCGACCAGCCTTGCTCCTTGGAGAGCTCGGTGTGCACGAAATCGAGGCCGTAGAACGGATGCTTGGTGTTCTCGATGCGGCCATACATGTGCACGCCGCAATCCTTGCAGGCATGGCGCTGGATGGTGGCGCTCGGGTCGACCACCTTCAGCTTGTCGGCGTTCTTGGTCACGCTCAGCTTGTCGCGCGGCACGACCGCGACCATCGAGAACAATGCGCCGGCCGGCTTCCAGCACTTGGTGCAGCCGCAGACATGGTTGTGCGCGGTCTGCGACTTGATGGTCACCTCGACCGGATTGGATGCGCATTTGCACGTCAAGGTCCCGCCGGCGAAATTCGGCGAGCCCGGCTTTACGCCATTGTCCACCGATGGATGGATTGATTTTGCCATAGTCCTGTCCTCCCTTTTGAGCAGGCCGCTTCAGATCCGCCACCAATCTGGATATGGTTGAGCTTAGCTGCCCGGTGGACATGCGATCACTTGTCCAAAGGTACAAGATTTACCCGGCACCGTTTTCCGGCGCCGGGCATGGCGAAAGGGGATGTGGCGACGGCACGCCTATTGACGCGCCACCTGCCAGCGCGCGGTGCCGCGCTTGATGGCGCCAACCTGCGCCAGATCGCCGAGGCAGCGGCGCATGACCTGCTCGGACACCTTGAATTCCTTGCACAACGCGCGCTCGCATGGCAGCGACGCGCCGGGGCCCCATTCCCCGGAAGCGATCCGGCTGCCGATCAGGCCGCGGATCTGGCTGGCCGCCAGGCCGGAGAGCCCGAGGCGCGCCGCCCAGCGCGCGCGCCGCCGGCGCCGCGCATTCGCCCGGCGCAACCGGAATGAAGCGGACGTCCCGCGCTTCAGCGCCTCCTTGACGTGATAGGCATAGCATTCGCCGAGCCGGCCGATCCCCGCCGGCAGGTCATGGGTGCGTTGGATCATGTCGCAACCGGATTGCACGTTGCCTTCGAGGATCACCGGGCCGTCATCTGTGATTGACACGTCCCAGCCCACCGTCACCCGGTCCGGGAAAGCGGCATGGGCGCGGCATACGGCGTCGATCACCTGGTCCCACATCGGCAGCCGACGTCCGGCGATCTGCGCGTCGGTCAATGGATGACGCTCGTACCAGACGCAGGGCTGCCCCACGCCGGCATCCGACGCCGGCCCCAGGCGGCCGGTGCGGATATCGACGCGCGAGACAATGCCGCCGCGATGGAAATTGTCGACGATCGCATCCGGCCGGGTCGACGACTTGAACACCGCATGCGTCGCCTCGAAGCCGCCGGCTTCGTTGCGCACCGTCATGATGCGGCAGCTGGTCAGCACGTTCAGCGCAAGGTCGCGCAGATCGCCATGCGCCTGCAGGGCCGCCTGCACCAGGACCGCGCCCGCCGCCGCCAGGCGCGTGGCATGGGCGAGGAGCTGACTCTCCGGCAGCACCGTGCCGCGCTGGTCCACATAACCAATCCCGCCCAGCCAGCGCCAGCGCTCGCAGCCGCGCCCGCCGCGCCCGCGCACCGGCTTGATGAACAGGTCGCGCTTCGGCAGCTGCCCCTGGAAGCTGTCCATGCGCGTGACGCTGCCGTCCCGCTCTACCATCAGGAAGGTCGGCACCGTCGGCAGGTCGTGCGCCTGGCAGTGCCGGTGGAACGCCACCTTGTCGTTGAGGATGCAGCGCGTCGGCGATTCGATGCGCGATTCCAGGAGATTGTGCAGGCCGCCCTTGAACTCGTAGCGCGCGACATACTGGCCGGCATTGCGGAAGCGCTCGGGCCGGAACAGCTCGAACACATAATATTTTTTGGGCGAGATCGAGTGGCGGAAGGCGACCCAGAGCTGTTCGGCGACCTGGCGCAGCCGCCCCTTGCCGGTCGCCGCCTTCACCTTGCCGCCCAGGCGCGCGGTATGCTTGTACGAGAGCCAGGCGAACGGCAGTGGCCAGACGATGCCGTAGAACAGGGCAACCGGCAGGGCCTTCGTCCAATGCGCCCGCCAGACATGGCCGGCATAGGCCCGGTGGATGACGTCTCCCGGCTGCGTCGGCGGGACGACCAGCGGCCAGACCAGCTTGTAGGGCGAACAGAAGGGCATGCGCAGATATGCCATGACGATGGGGCTCCTACCCGATCCGCGATCCGTGCGCGCACTATAGGCGGCGCCAACGAGCGGCACAGCGGCGCGGCGAAGCGTCAAAGCGACGCATTCTCTACCCGCCTGCGACAGCGCACCGCACAACGTCCGCGCGCCACCGTTAGCTGAGGAAGTCCCGCACGCGTTGAAACAGCCGGTCCTGGATGTCCGGCTGCGGCGTGACCGCATCGAAGCCGGCCGGGGCATCGCAGGGAGCGGCCATGCCGCGCGCATAGAGCGCGGCGCTGAACGCCGCGAGGTCCTTCGGGCGTCGGGCCGGGCCGCGCATGACGATCCGGCGCAGGCGGTCGATTGCGCCTCGCCCCCGCGTGCGCCAGGGAAACACCAGGACCCGATGACCCGCGGCGACCAGCTGCGAGATCATGGTGACGCTGTCGGCGGTGACCACCGAGCGGTCGCTGCCGCTCAGCATGCCGTCGAACGGATTGCCCGGATCGCCGGCGACCCAGCGATAGAGGTAGTGCCGGCAGGCCAGTTCCGCAGCCAGAATCTCATAGAGTTCCGGCGCCGTGCGCGGCGAACCGCTGATCACCAGGCCGCTGCCGCACTGCGCCGCCAGCCGGTCCAACTGGCGCGCCAGGATCCGCGCGCGCGCTGCGTGCGCCGACGCATCGCCGGCCGGCGGATTGCCGAGAAACACGTTGATCCACGGCGAACCGATGCCCTGGCGCGACAGGGTCGCCCGCAGGCCGTCCGCGGCGGCGCTCGCCCCGTCCAAGGACCACCGGCGGATTCGATCGGACAAGGCGACGTCCAGCGTCAGGACTTTTGGCGAAGGCGCCGCCGGAAAGGCCGGCGTGGTGATCAGGCAATCGAGATCGGCGAGGCAGCCGCGATCGCGGCCGATATGGACGAGTTTCGTGGTGCCGCCCGACCGCTCCCGGATGGCGCGCGCCATGGCGATCCGCTTGCGCCCGATCCCGACGATGGCGCGCGGCGGCCGCGCGTCGGCGGCCTGCAGGCGCGCGAATTCGGCCGCCAGGTCGACGCGCCGGCAGCGCGGGTCGAGGGCCCAGGCGATCGCATCCACCTGGTCGATGTCGCCGGCCCGGTCGCCGGGCGAGACGCAGGCCCAAACCTCTCCAGAAGCCGGCATCGTTACCGCGCCGCCGCGCAGCTGGGTGCTTGCCGGGGTGCCGTCGGCAACGGCTCTCGCTCGATGCAATGCACCGCGCCGTTCGCCACGCAATAGACCCGGTCGGCGCGCGCGATCCAGCTCGGCTGATGCGTAATCGCGAGAACCGTGAGGCCCTGCAGGCCGGCGACCGTCGCGCAGATTTCCGCCTCAGTCGCCGGATCGAGCGCGCTCGTCGCCTCGTCGAGGATCAGCAGCTTCGGCCGGCGCAGTAAAGCGCGGGCGAGCGCGATGCGCTGGCGCTGGCCGCCGGACAGTTTCAGGCCGCGCTCGCCGACCTTCGTCGCCAGGCCGGCCGGCAGGCTGTCGATGAAGTCCCCCAGCCCCGCCGCGGCGCAGGCCGCGCGGATGCGGGCCTCGTCCGCCGTGTCGTCGCCGAGCGCCAAATTCGCCAGGATCGTGTCGTTGAACAGCACGATCTCCTGCCCGACATAGCCGATCATGTCGCGCCACGTTCCGAGATCGATGCGGCGAAGGTCGATCCCGTCGACCAGAACGGCGCCCTCCTCCGGCTCATAGAGCCCGAGGAGCAGGTCGCCGATGGTCGACTTCCCCGAGCCGGATTCGCCGATCAGCGCGGTGACCCGGCCGGCCGGGATCTCCAGGCTCGCACGGCTGAGGACGCGGCCGCTCCCATAGCCGAAACTGACGTTGACCAGTGCGCATCCGGTACGCAGACCCGGAGTCGGCAGTGCCTCGACGCCGGCGCGCGACTCCCGCGCCGCCTCGACCTCCTCGACCGTCCGCAGCAGCGCCCAATACGCCGCCTCGCCTCGGGCGACCAGGTTGAAGGCGCGGCGAACCCGCGCGATGCTGGTCATCACCGCCATGGCGATGACGCCCGCCACCACCATGGCGTCGACCGGTGCGGCCAACACCTGGACCGCGAGGAAGGCGCCGGCCGCCAGCAGGTAGGCCTGCATCAGATCCGGCAGGCCGTCGGAGAGTGTCTGGTTGACGACCAGGGCATTGATCGCCCGCCGCACGCGTCGCGCGCTTTTCAGCAATTCGTGGACCAGGCCGGTATGACGATGCATCGCCTTCAGCGGCTTGAAGCCGACCAGGACGTCGTTCAGGTCCTCCGACAACGCCCGCATGGCGCGCTGGCGAGCGCGCCCGGCCTGGCGGGCGGCGCGCGTCAGGTTGCGCAACGACAGCCCCAGGATCACGCCCATGACGATCGCCACCGCGGCCAGGCGCCAGCCCATCAGCAACGCGACCCCGCAATAGATCGCGGTGCGGATCGTCTGCTCCGTCGCGCGCAAGGTGGAGCGGAAGACGAAGGCGGACCAGTTCGCCTCGCTGGTCGCCGCGACCACGAAGCGGCCGACCGGATGCGTGGTGAAATAGGACCACTTGGCGCGCGTCAGCCCCTTGAGCAGGCGGACGCGCATATCCTCGGCCACCGCGGCGCCGATCTTGGCCAGCCGGCGATCGACGACCAGGCCGATCCCCGCCTTCGCCCACAGCGAGGCGACCACGATGAGGCAGAGCACGCGCAGATCGAGCGGCAGATGCAGGAAGTCGAGCGCCTGCTCGACCCCGCGCTGCAATCCGTTGTGCTGCGCGCTGCCCTTCACCATGATCGTGAGGATCGGGAAGATCGCGGCGATGCCGATGCCGTCCAGCAAGCCGGCGACGACCATCGCCAGGATCAGCGGCACCTCGCGGGCCACGCCGCGATGGCGTAGGATCCGCCAAGTGCGCGCCATGGTCGAGCCGGGCGGCCGGCGCATGGTGCGACCCACGAGGTTAGGACTCCTCCGCCACCTCGGCCAGCGCGGCCAGGCGATCCGGATCGGTGACCACGATCTTCTGCCGGCTGCAGGAGAGCACGCCGTCGCGCTCCCAGCCGGCGATGGTGCGGCTGGCCGTGTGCAGGGTGGTTCCGGCCATCTCGGCCACGTCCTGGCGGGTGATGGGGAAGTCGATGATGATGCCGCATTCGGTCTTGCGGCCCGAATTGCGGCTGAGCTGCAGCAGCGCCTGTGCGATGCGCCGCCCCGCCTTCTCGGTCTGGCTGTCGCGCAGGCGCGACTGGAATTCCAGCATCCGGCTGCCGAAGCCCATTAGCGCGTTGGCCGCGACCGCTGGATGCCTGCGCACCAGCTGCATGGTCTCCGCCCGGTTCCAGGCGAGCGCGACGCTGTCCTTGATCGCCAGCATGGTGACCGGGTAGCGCTGCCCCTCCATCATCGCCACGCAGGCGAAGAACTCCCGCGGATTCACGAAATGCACCAGGATCTGCTGGCCGCCCGCATTGGTCTGCACCGCCTTGAGATAACCATCGACCAGCACGTAGAACGTTTCCGCTTCATCGCCCTGGCGAAAGACGGCATCGCCCGCTTTCACTCGCCGCCACTGCGCCGCCGCCAGGATCCGGGCACGCGCCGGCCCATCGAGGCCGGCGAACAGCGGCACGGCGGCGATGATGGAAGGGTCAGGAAGGGTTGCGGCGGATTGGTACGCGGGCATTGGCTCGTCGATCGAAACCGGTTGTCTGACGAAGGATTCGAGTCTCTTGTCGCGCGCCTGTCAATGCGACGAAGCGGGGCCGCGGCGTTTCGCGCCGCGTGCGATCGGCACGGCGCCTGCGGCAGAGGCACGGAATACGTCTGCCGCGCGTCCGCCGCGACCTTATGCCACATCGTGGCGCCGCGTCTGGCCGACCGCCGGCGCCTTACGTGCCTCGCCGGGGCGGAAGGCGGCGACCACATCCGCGCGCGTCTCGAGTCTCGGACCGCCGATCAGATCGATGGCATAGGGAATGGCGGGGAACACCGCCATCAGGCAGTCGCGGATGGCCGACGGCTTGCCGGGCAGGTTCACCACCAGGCAGGCGCCGCGCACACCGGCGGTCTGCCGCGAGAGGATGGCGGTGGGCACCTTGCGCAGGCTCACCGATCGCATGAGCTCGCCGAAGCCCGGCAGCATCTTGTCGCAGATTGCGGCGGTCGCTTCCGGCGTCACGTCGCGCGGCGCCGGGCCGGTGCCGCCGGTGGTCACCACCAGCGCGCAGCCGACATCGTCGGCCAGTTCCATCAGCGCGTTCTCGATCAGGGGCTGCTCATCGCGCACCAGACGGGGAACCGCCTGCCAAGGACTGGCGAGGATGTCAGCGAGGCACTCGCGGATCGCCGGGCCGCCCAGATCCGCGTAGACGCCGTCGCTGGCCCGGTCCGACACCGTGACGATGCCGATCGCCGCGCCCCCGGCGCCGTCACGCATCATGGCGTCGCGCCGGAATCGGTCGGCATGGCGGCCGCCGCGGCCGGCGGCGGCGCAGCGGGGGCGGCATCTTCCTCGGATTCAGCGAAGGTGCCGATCTGCCCGACATCGAGGCTTCCCTCGAGCACGGCGGCAAGGTCGCGGTATACCGAAACCGCCTGGTTCTCGTTGAACTCCATGCGCAGGCGCTTCTTGACGCCGAACTTGGTCAAGGTCACATGGTGCGTCGGCGTCACGCCATGGCGGGCCAGGCAGTTCTTGACGCAGTGGAGCGGGCACCCGTCGAGTGCCACCACCGGTCGCCCG
>JAEUKU010000260.1 GCA_016794075.1 Rhodospirillaceae bacterium | reverse complement strand
TGACCGTCGAGGCGGTCGATCCGGCGGCGCTGGAGCGCGAGCGCGCGGTCCTGGCCGAGCAGGCCAAGGCCTCGGGCAAGCCGGCCGAGATCATCGGCAAGATGGTCGAAGGCCGCCTGCGCAAGTATTATGAGGAAGTTGTTCTCCTCGAGCAGGCCTTCGTCATGGATCCCGACAGCCGGGTGAAGCAGATCGTCGAGAAGGCCGCCAAGGAACTCGGCGCCCCCGTCGCCATTGTCGGCTTCGTCCGCATGGCGCTCGGCGAGGGCATCGACAAGGAGCAGAAGGACGCGGCCTGATCCTTCTCGATCCGGAGCTGGGGCCGGAGGCGAACGAACGAAGCGGAGGTCGGTTGATGGCGAAGGCTGGTGGCAAGAACCTGCTCTACAAGCGGGTGCTGCTCAAGATCTCGGGCGAGGCCCTGATGGGCACGCGCGAGTTCGGCCTTGACCCAGCCACCATCCAGCGCGTCGCGGAAGAGGTGAAGCAGGTCCACGCCCTCGGCGTGGAATGCTGCCTGGTCATCGGCGGCGGCAACATCTTCCGCGGCATCGCCGGCGCCTCCCAGGGCATGCAGCGCGCCTCGGCGGACTATGTCGGCATGCTGGCGACGGTGATGAACGCGCTGGCCATGCAGAACGCCCTGGAGCAGATCGGCGTCGACACCCGGGTGCAATCGGCGATCTCGATGCAGTCGATCTGCGAGCCCTATATCCGCCGCCGGGCCATCCGCCACCTGGAGAAGGGGCGGGTGGTGATCTTCGCCGCCGGCACCGGCAACCCGTTCTTCACCACAGACACAGCGGCGGCCCTCCGCGCCTCGGAGATGGGCTGCCAGGCGCTGCTCAAGGGCACCAAGGTCGATGGCGTCTATACCGCCGACCCGAAGCTGCACCCCGACGCCACGCATTTCGCCCAGCTCAGCCATCACGACGTGCTGTCGCGCGACCTCAAGGTCATGGACGCCGCCGCCATTTCGCTGGCGCGCGAGAACAAGATTCCGATCATCGTCTTCTCGATCCACAAGCCGGGCAATTTCGCCCGTGTCATGCTGGGTGAGGGTAAGCACACCATCATCGGCGACCGGCCAATCCCGCAGAAGGGGCCGCAGAAGCGCGTTGCCGCGGCGCGGGCCAAGCCGGCGAAGAAGACGAAGCCAGTCAAAGGCAGGAACTGATCCGGGGGTAACGAGACATGGTCGATGCCAGATTGAGCGAATTCAGCCGCCGCATGGATGGCGCGCTGGAAGCCTTGCGCAAGGAATTCGGCGGGCTGCGCACCGGCCGCGCCTCCGTCCATCTGCTGGACCAGATTGTGGTCCAGGCCTATGGCAGCGCCATGCCGCTGAACCAGGTCGGCAACGTCAACGTGCCGGAGCCGCGCATGATCACCGTGCAGGTGTGGGATCGCGGCCTGGTCCGCGAGGTGGAAAAGGCGATCCGCGACGCCGGCCTCGGCCTCAACCCGGCGAGCGACGGCCAGCTGGTCCGCGTGCCGATCCCGGAACTGAGCCAGGAGCGCCGTACCGAGCTCAGCAAGATCGCGCACAAATACGCCGAGCAGGCCCGCGTCGCCGTCCGCAACGTCCGCCGCGACGGCATGGAAATGCTGAAGAAGCAGGAAAAGGACGGCAAGATCTCGCAGGACGAGCACAAGGGCCTGCACGACCAGGTGCAGAAGTTGACCGACGAGCACATCAAGAAGGTCGACGAGGCGCTGGCGACCAAGGAAAAAGAAATCCTGCAGGTCTGACGTGAGCCAGCCGATCTCGACCGCCCTCACCATCGGCCCCGCTCCGGAACCCGGAGATGGCGCAGCCCCGCGCCACGTCGCCATCATCATGGACGGCAACGGCCGCTGGGCCCAGGCCAAGGGCCTGCCGCGCACCATCGGCCATCGCGAGGGGGCGGAGGCATTGCGCCGCGCGGTCCGGGCGGCCGCCGATCTCGGCATCGAATACCTGACCGTGTTCGGCTTCTCGTCGGAGAACTGGAAGCGTCCTGCCGCCGAGATCACCGACCTCATGGGCCTGCTGCGGCTGTATCTGCGGCGCGAGATCGACGAGATCGACCGCAACGGGGTGCGCCTGCGGGTCATCGGCGACCGCGACCGCCTGTCCCCCGACATCAACAAGCTGATCGACACCGCCGAGGCGCGTACCGCTGCCAACCGGCGGCTCTGCCTGACCGTGGCCTTGAGCTACGGCGGCCGCGCCGAGATCGTGCGGGCGGCGCAGAAGCTGGCCCAGAAGGTTGCCGCGGGAGAGATCGCCGCCGACAGCATCGACGAGGATGCGTTCCAGCGCTGCCTGTTCACCGCCGACATTCCCGACCCCGACCTGGTCGTGCGCACCAGCGGCGAGAAGCGCATCAGCAATTTTCTGCTCTGGCAGTGCGCCTATGCCGAATACGTGTTCATGGACAAGCTGTGGCCGGATTTCTCCGGCGAAGACCTGAAATCGGCTCTGGCCGAGTTCGCCAGCCGGAAGCGGCGCTATGGCGCCGCCGGCTGACGCCCGCCAGCAGCCATCCGGGCCGGGCGGCCTGAGCAACCTCCAGAAGCGCCTGATCTCCGCAGCCATCCTCCTGCCGCTGGTGATCGCCGACATCTATTTCGGCCATCCCTATTTCGACCTGCTGGTGGCGGCCTTTGCCGGAATCATGGCCTGGGAGTGGACCCGGATCTGCGCCCGGCGGCGCAACCCGGCCGATCCGGCGCCTGCTGCCCGCCTCGGCTCGGAGAAATGGCTGCTGCCCAGCCTGTTCGCGATTGCCGGCGCGGTCGCCGCGGTCCTCGCCGCGGGGTTCGTGACGACGCCGGCCTCGCTCGAGTGGCAGATCCTGGTCGCCGCCGCCCTGCTTTCGGGCGTCACCGCCTGGCCGCATCACCGCAACCGCGCCCTGTGGTTCGTCGCCGGCACCCTCTATGTCACGCTGCCGGCCCTGGCGTTGATCGCGATCCGCGCCGATCCGGCATATGGCCGCGCCATGCTGCTCTGGACCATCGCCCTGGTGGTGGCGGCCGATACCGGCGGCTACATCGCCGGCCGGTCCATCGGCGGGCCGAAGCTGGCGCCCCGGGTGAGCCCGAACAAGACCTGGGCGGGGTTGCTGGGCGCCGTGGTGGGGGCGGGGCTCGTAGGACTGATCACGGCATTTATCCTAAATCACACCAATGTGTGGATATTGTGCTTGCTGAGCGCGGGTTTAGGTGTCATCGAACAGCTTGGCGACCTTGTGGAATCCGCCTTTAAGCGGCATTTTGGCGTCAAGGATACGAGCCACATCATCCCCGGCCACGGTGGGGTTCTGGATCGCGTCGACGGCCTGCTGGCGGTCGCCGTGGCGGTCCTGGTGATCAACGAATGGTCGGGAGGGAGCGTGATCGCATGGTCATGACAGAGGCTCTCAGGCCGGAGCCTGGGCAACGCCGCGTGACCATCCTGGGCTCCACCGGATCGGTCGGCCGCAACACCATCGACATTGTCGCGCGCGAGCCGCAGGCCTATGCGGTCGAGGCGCTGACCGCGCATGGCAATGCCGACCTGCTGATCGAGCAGGCGCGCCTGCTGAAGCCGCGCTATGTCGCCATCGGCAACGAGGGCCACTATGCCAAAGTGAAGGATGCCCTGGCCGGCAGCGGAACCGAAGTGGCGGCGGGCCGCGCCGCAGTGATCGAGGCGGCGGCGCGCCCGTCCGACTGGGTGATGTCGGCCATCGTCGGCGCCGCGGGCCTGGAGCCGACCCTGGCGGCGGTGAAGCGCGGGGCGCTGATCGGGCTTGCCAACAAGGAGACGCTGGTCTGCGCCGGCGCCTTGGTGATGCGCGAGGTGGCGCGGCACAAGGCGGTCATGCTGCCGGTCGATTCCGAGCACAGCGCGATCTTCCAGGTCTTCGAGCGCGACCATGTGGACGCGATCGAGAAGATCATCCTGACCGCGTCCGGCGGCCCGTTCCGCCAGCGCAGCGTCGCCGAGATGGCGGAGATGACGCCGGA
>JAEUKU010000252.1 GCA_016794075.1 Rhodospirillaceae bacterium | reverse complement strand
TACGGCAACCGGGCGCTGAAAGTGTGGGCGGCGATCGCGCGGCTGGGGCGGAGCGGCGTCGCCGAGCTCGTCACCCGCTGCAACCGGCTGGCCAGGCTGCTCGAGGCGCGGGTGCGGGCGACGCCCGATCTCGAACTGCTCTCGCCGGCCTCGCTGTCGGTGGTCAATTTCCGCTACCGCCCGGCGGGCCGCGACCTGGATGCGGCGGCGCTGGACACGCTCAACGACCGGATCGCCGAAGCGGTCAGCGAAAGCGGCGAGGCGCATCTGCCGACGACGCGCGTGCACGGCAAGACCGCGCTCCGCGCCTGCTTCCTGCACTATGAGAACGACGAGGGCGACGTCGAGCACCTAGTCGAGCTGGTGCGACGCCTGGGCGACGGGCTCCTGCGCTAGGCCCTTGCGGATCTTCCACGCCATCGACACGTCGCGCCGCAGTGCCACGCGCACATGGTAGGCATAGCACTCGGCCAAGCGGCCGATCCCGGCCGGCACGTCATGCGTGCGCTGGATCATGTCGCAGCCGGATTGCACATTGCCTTCCAGCACGACCGGGCCGCGCTCCGAGATCGCCACGTCCCAGCCGACGGTGATGCGGTCGGGAAAGGCGGCATGCGCCTTGCGCACGAGGTCCAGCGTCTCCTGCCAGAGCGGCAGCTTGCGGCCGGCGATGCGGGCCCCGGTCAGGGGATGGGTGTCGTACCAGACGCAGGGCCTGCCGACGCCCGCATCCGAGGCCGGCCCAAGCTCGCCGCTGCGGATGTCGACGCGCGAGACGATGCCGCCCTTGTGGAAGTTGTCGACGATCGCCTCCGGCTTGGTCGAAGACTTGAACACCGCATGGGTGACCTCGAAACCGCCCTGCTCGTTCTTCACGCTCATCATGCGGCAGGAGGTGAGCACATTCATCGACAGGTCGCACAGGTCGGAATGGCCGGCCAGCGATTCCTGGACGATGTAGTCCTCCTTCTTCGCCAGATTGCGGATCCGCTCCAGGAGCGCGGCGGCGTCCAGCTCGGTTCCGGTCTGATCGACATACTTGCCGTCGGGACGATAGATCCAGCGCTCGCAGCCGCGGCCGCCACGGCCGCGCAGCGGCTTCGGGAACAGGTTGCAGGCCGGCAGCACGCCGTCGAAGGGCTGCAGCGGCTCGCTCTCGCCATCCTGGTGGACGATGAGAAAGCTGGGCGGCGTGAACACGCCATGCGCCTCGCAGTGGCGGAAGAAGGCCGCCTTGTCGTTGAGAATGCGGCGGGTCGGGTGCTCGATCCGCGATTCTAGCAGGTTATGCAACCCGCCTTTGAACTCGTAGCGCGCGATATAGGCGCCGGCATTGCGGAAACGCTCCGGCCGGAACAGCTCGAAGACATAGTATTTCTTGGGCGAGATCGAGTAGCAGAGCGCGACCCAGAACTGCTCCAGCACCTGGCGCCGGCGGCTCTTGCCGGAGACCGAGCTCACCTTGGCCCCAAGTCTGCTGGTGTGCTTCCAGCTGAGATGCAGGAACGCCAGCGGCCAGACGATGCTGTACAGCGCGACCCGGGGTAACGCCCGCCAGCCCTCCATCTGCCAGACATACCTGGCATAGGCATGATGGATGAACTCGGCCGGACCGGGACCCTGTTTCGCCAGATACCAGATGACTTTGTACGGAGAGCAAAATGGCAGCCGCAGATACGCCATGTGCCGGAAACGTCCCCCAGACTCGTCGGCCGAGCGATACCGCTGTTTCTAATGGCTTTTCCGGCTGAGGCAATCTTTTTCGTCAGCATTCCGTCAGGTTCAGCATTTTCTGGTGATCAATATTATGAACGCAATGATTAGTATGTTGACCAGGGAGCTGCCGCCGATATGATGCAAACAAAGCCCTGTGCAGCGCCGCGCCATCGGCTAGAACTGCACGCCCCGCAGCGATTTCTCCACCAAGGATGAACCCCATGCGCACAATCAACCACTTCATCGGCGGCAAGGAAGTCGCCGGCACCAGCGGCCGTTCCGCCGACGTGTTCAATCCGGCGACCGGCGAGGTCCAGGCCAAGGTGGCGCTGGCCAGCAAAAGCGAACTCGACGCCGCAGTGAAAGTCGCCGCCGCCGCCTTCCCCGGCTGGGCCAACACGCCGCCGCTGATCCGCGCCCGCGTCATGTTCCGCTTCAAGCAGCTGCTGGAAGAGAACATCGACAAGATGGCGCAGCTGGTGACCTCGGAGCACGGCAAGGTGCTGTCCGATGCCAAGGGCTCGATCACCCGCGGCCTCGAAGTGGTCGAATTCGCCTGCGGCATCCCGCATCTGTTGAAGGCCGATTACTGCGAGAATGTCGGCACCAACGTCGATTCCTAGTCGCTGCGCCAGCCGCTCGGCGTCGTCGCCGGCATCACACCGTTCAACTTCCCGGCGATGGTGCCGATGTGGATGTTCCCCATCGCCCTCGCCTGCGGCAACACCTTCATCCTGAAGCCGTCGGAGCGCGATCCGTCCACGTCGAACATGCTCGCCGAGCTGCTGAAGAAGGCGGGCCTGCCGGACGGCGTGCTGAACGTCGTGCATGGCGACAAGGAAGCGGTGGATGCCATCCTGGCCAACCCCGACATCCAGGCGGTGAGCTTCGTCGGCTCGACCCCGATCGCCGAATACATCTACCACACCGGCTGCGCGCACAATAAGCGCGTGCAGGCGCTGGGCGGCGCCAAGAACCACATGATCGTCATGCCGGACGCCGACATGAACCAGGTGACCGACGCGCTGATGGGCGCCGGCTACGGCTCGGCGGGCGAACGCTGCATGGCGGTCTCGGTCGCTGTCGCGGTCGGCGATCAGACGGCCGACACGATGATCGAGAAGCTGGCGCCGCGGGTGCGCGCGCTGAAGGTGGCGCCGGGCACCGACCCCGAGGCGGAGATGGGCCCGCTGGTCACCAAGCAGCACTATGACAAGGTGAAGGGCTATGTCGATCTCGGCGTCCAGGAAGGCGCCAAGCTGGTGGTCGACGGTCGCGGTCTCAAGCTGCAGGGCTACGAGAACGGCTATTTCCTCGGCGGCTGCCTGTTCGACAACGTGCAGCCGCATATGCGTGTCTACAAGGAAGAGATCTTCGGCCCGGTCCTTTCGGTCGTCCGTGTGCCGGACTACAACGCCGCAGTGAAGCTGGTGAACGACCACGAATACGGCAACGGCACCGCGATCTTCACCCGCGACGGCGACGCCGCGCGCGAGTTCGCCGCCAAGATCAAGGTCGGCATGGTCGGCATCAACGTGCCGATCCCGGTGCCGATGGCCTTCAACTCCTTCGGCGGCTGGAAGCGCTCGCTGTTCGGCGATCATCACATGCATGGGCCGGAGGGCGTGCGGTTCTACACCAAGCTGAAGACCGTCACCTCGCGCTGGCCGACCGGCATCCGCTCGGGCGCCGAGTTCGTCATGCCGACGATGCGGTGATCCGGGGGTCAGGAATCGGGGATCAGGGATCAGAATTGGGTGCAGGAACGGCCTTTTTCTGATGCCTGATACCTGATACCTGATACCTGATGACTGGACCTTCCCGCCGCACCTTCCTCGCCGCCGCCGGCGCCGCCGGCCTCGTCCACGCCTATCCCCGCGCGGCGCGGGCGCAGGCAAACGAGCTGACCGTCGCGACCTGGGGTGCCGCCGAGATCAAGGACCTGACCGTCGCCTTCGCCAAGCCGTTCACCAACGAGACCGGCATCAAGGTCCTGTTCGACGGCACCGGGCCGTCGGAAGGCAAGATCAAGGCCATGGTCGACCAGAACCAGGTCGACTGGGACGTCTGCGACGTCGACGGCTATGTCGCCGTGCGGCTCGCCAATGCCGGCGCGCTCAGCGTCATCGACTACAAGAAGGTCGACCGCGCCCAGGTGATGGTGCCCTTCGTCACCGAGCATGCGGTGGCAGGCTATACCTATTCCTTCGTCCTCGCCTACAACGCCGAGCTCTATGCCAGCCGGCCGCCGCAGAGCTGGGCGGATTTCTTCGACCGCAAGAATTTTCGCGGAAGGCGTGCCGTCTGGCGCTGGATGATCGGCGGCTTCGAGGCGGCGGCAATGGCGAGCGGCGCCGCCAAGGACAAGCTCTATCCGCTGGATATCGACGCCACGGTCGCCAAGCTGGCGACGCTGGGCGAGGACCTGACCGTGTGGGAAACCGGCGAGCATGCGCGGCAGATGCTGATCGACGGTACTGTCGGCATGGCCTGCATCTGGCACAGCCGCGCGGCGCAGATCGGCGCCGAGAGCGAGGGCAAGGTCGCCTGGACCTTCCAGCAGGGCCTGCTCTGCCCCGGCATGTGGGTGGTGCCGAAGAAGAACCCCGGCGGCAACAACGCCTTCGACCTGATCGCGCGCATGCAGCAGCCGCGCCGGCAGATCGAGCTCACCCTGCTGCGCGGCCTCGGACCGGCCAATCCGGAGGCGACCAAGGCGATGCCGGAGAACTTGCGCCCGATCGACCCGACCCAGCCGGCGAACCTGGCGCAGCAGGCGATCGTCAGCAACGGCTGGTGGGCGGACAACTACGACAAGGCGCGGCTGAAGTTCCAGGACCAGCTGGAGCGCCTATAATTCGCAGTCGCGACCGATTGGCGCATTGCCGGCGCCGGTCCGGAGACTTAACTGTATCCTCATTCTTCGCCAGCAGTGTCGGATCATGCCTTATCAATCACCTAGAAATCCTGGGGTCATTCAGAGCCTGTGGCACGGCCTCTGCCGCCGCTGCCCGCGTTGCGGCCAGGGCAAGATGTTCTCCGGCTATCTGTCGGTGGCGCATGCCTGCGCCAGCTGCGGCATGGAATTCGAACCGCTGCGCTCCGACGACGCGCCGCCCTATTTCACGCTGTTCATCGTCGGCCACATCATGATCAGCATCTACGTGGCGGCGTGGCGGTACCTCGACGTGCCGCTCTGGGCCCAAGCCACGTTCTGGTGCGGCCTGACCCTGGTCCTCAGCCTGGTCCTGCTGCCCTTCATCAAGGGTGGCGTGATGGCGGTGATCTTCAGCACCAAGGCCAAGGGCTGAGGCCCCAACTCACCGGATTGCCAATCGACACGCGAGCGCTAGGATCGGCAGCCGAAAGGGGCCCAACCTATGCGCATCCTCGTCTTCCAGCATGTCGCCGTGGAGCATCCCGGCATCTTCCGCGAGTTTCTGCGCGCCGACGGCGTGCCGTGGGACGCCATAGAGCTCGACGCGGGCGAGCCGATTCCCGATCTCAGCTGCTATGACGCGCTCTGGGTCATGGGCGGGCCGATGGATGTCTGGGACGTCGAGGAGCATCCCTGGCTGATCCCGGAGAAGCAGGCGATCCGCCGCTGGGTGCGGGAGTTGGAGCGGCCGTTTCTCGGCGTCTGCCTGGGACATCAGTTGCTGGCCGATGCGCTCGGCGGCACCTGCGGTCCGCAGCGTCCGCCGGAGGTCGGCATTCTCGACGTCTCTCTCACCGAGGAAGGCAAGCGCGATGACGTCTTCGGCCGGCAGCCGGCCACCGCGCAGGCACTGCAATGGCATGGCGTGCGCGTGGCGCAGCCGCCAGAGGGCGCGGTCGTGCTCGCATCATCGCCGGCCTGCCGCGTGCAGGCAATGCGGGTCGGCCGCTGCGCCTGGAGCGCGCAGTACCATGTTGAGCTGGAAGACGCGACGATCCCCGCCTGGGGCTGCATTCCGGAATACGCCGCGGCGCTGGAGAAGGTACAGGGCAAGGGCGCCCTGCAGCGCCTGGCGGCGGAAGCGCAGCCGCTGATGCCCACGTTCAAGGATTGCGCGCGGCGGCTCTATGAGGACTTCATGAAAGCCGCGAGCGCGCTGAGGCTGGCGAGCTGATGTCGAATCAGCCCGCGTCGTCATCACCGGGTCGCGCCGCTGTCGCGGCGGCCCGGCAATGACGACGGGAGAGAATGGTCAAGCCTTCTTCGCCTCGAAGATCGCGTACCATTTGCGCAGGGGCTCGACCGTCTCCCAGGTGCCTTCGAAGCCCGACGGGATCACGAAGGCATCGCCGGCCTTGAACTCTTCGGCCTTGCCATCGGCGCCCGTCAGGATGGCCCGGCCTTCCAGAATCGCGCAGAATTCGCTCTCGCTGTAGCTGACGCGCCATTTGCCCGGCGTGCTTTCCCAGACGCCCGAGAAGAACTGGCCGGTGCGGTCGGTGAAGTAGTTCTGCAGCCGCGTGCTGGGGCTGCCGGAGACGATGTTGCCGGGAACCGAGGTTTCCGCCGGCGGCGGATTCTGCCCGAATCGCACCAATTGCACGGCTGCCATGCGTGATCTCCCCTCTGCTGGACGAAGCGCGGACGAGGTGGCATAGCATGGCCCAGGCCGGGCCGCCAAACGCGCCGGCTTCGACCGTCCGACCGGGGGCAGATCCTGGACCAGCGAAACCCGACAAGCGAGGCCGCGAAGGGTGCAAGCGCGGCGCAGGCCGGTGCCGGCTGGCTCGACCCCTTCAAGGGCGGCCTGGCGCTGTTCACTATCATGCTGAATGTCGGCATCGGGCTGCACGCGCTCGACGTCTTCATCATCGCCACGGTGATGCCGCGCGTGGTGCGCGAGCTGGGCGGGGCGGAATACTACACCTGGGCCACCATGCTCTACATGGTGGCTTCGATCATCGGCACCGCGGCCGGCAATCCGGCACGGCAGATGCTGGGCAGCAGACTTGCCTATGCGATCGCGGCGCTGGTCTTCGCCGCCGGGTCGGCGGCCTGCGCCCTCAGTCCGAACATGGCGGCGCTGCTCGGCGCGCGCGTGGTGCAGGGGTTGGGCGGCGGCACCATGATCGCGCTGTCGATGGGCCTGATCAGCGAGCTGTTTCCGCCGCATATGCGAAAGCGCATCCTGGCCCTGGTCTCGGCGAGCTGGGGGGTGGCCTCGCTGCTCGGCCCCGC
Source organism: Rhodospirillaceae bacterium (assembly GCA_016794075.1). Lineage (GTDB taxonomy): Bacteria > Pseudomonadota > Alphaproteobacteria > Dongiales > Dongiaceae > Dongia_A. The sequence continues at coordinate 801 of JAEUKU010000252.1, read as the reverse complement.
GATCGGCGGCCTGTTCGCGTCGGCCGGCTGGTGGCGCGGCGCCTTCTGGATCAACGTGCCCGTCGTATTGCTCTTCGTCCTCGCCTGCCTGCGGTTGCCGAAGAAGCCGGCCGGCGCCGACCGCCTGCGCTTTCCCTATGTGCAGCTGGTGCTGATGACCGCCGGCGTGGTCGCCGTCGCCCTGTGCGGCCAAGTGAAGCATGCCGTCGCGCAGGTCGGCCTGCTGCTGGTCGCGGGCGGGGCCGTCGCGCTCGCCATGCGCCTCGACCACGCCAGCGAGACGCGCATGTTCCCGAGCCACCCGTTGTCGCTGTTCCGGCCGGTCGGCACGGCCTATTGGGTGCTGGCCTTGTCCTCGATCACCCATGCGGTGATCGGCGCCTATCTGCCGCTGGCGATGCAAATCCTGCACGGCGTTTCGGACCAGGCGGCCGGCTATGCGGTGACCGGGCTGGCGCTGTCGTGGACCGTCGCGTCGATGATCACCTCGCACATCCACGGCCGCGCCGCCTTGCGCAGCATCGTGTTCGGCCAAATGCTCTGCCTGATCGGCCTCGGCGGCATGGCGCTGGCCATCGCCGACCTGCCCTTCGCCGTCATCGTCACGCTCAATGTGGTGGTGGGGTTCGGCCTCGGCAGCAGCAACCTGCATCTGGTCGAGGCCACCATGCGCCACGCGCCGGAGGGCGAGCAGACCACCACCGCGGGTGCCATCCCGACGCTGCGCTCCCTCGGCATCGCCTTCGGCTCCGCCGGCGCCGGCGTCATCGCCAACCATGCGGGCCTGACCGATCAGCTGGA
>JAEUKU010000240.1 GCA_016794075.1 Rhodospirillaceae bacterium | reverse complement strand
AGGCCGCCTATCGGCCCGCCGATTCGCTGCTGGTCGGCCAAGAGAGCGCCGGCGTGCCGCCGGAGGTGCGGGAAGCCGCCGATTTGGCCGTCCGCATCCCTATGCGGCCGGGCCTGAGATCGCTTAACGTTGCCATGGCGGCCGCCATCGTCGCCGGGGAAGCCATCCGACAGACGGGATTGTCAAACTCATGACCGCCTACCCTGCCGATCATCAGGAACGTGCGCGCACCTGGTTCGAATCGCTCCGCGACCGCATCTGCGCCGCCTTCGAGAAGCTCGAAGACGAGCTCAAGGGCACCCGGCATGCCGGCCTGCCCGCCGGCCGCTTCGCCCGCACGCCCTGGACCCGGCCGGACCCCAGCGCCGCGGATGGCGGCGGCGGCACCATGGCGGTGATGAAGGGCCGGGTGTTCGAGAAGGTCGGCGTCAACGTCTCCACCGTGCATGGCGCGTTCTCCGAGGAGTTCCGCAAGCAGATCCCCGGTGCTGCCGGCGACGGCCGCTTCTGGGCCAGCGGCATCTCGCTGGTCGCCCACATGCGCTCGCCTTTGGTGCCGGCGGTGCACATGAACACACGGCACATCGTCACCAGCCAGTCCTGGTTCGGCGGCGGCGCCGATTTGACGCCGATGTATATGGACCGCCACGCCCAGGATGGCGCCGATTTCCACGCCGCGCTGAAGGCCGCCTGCGACAAATTCGATGCCGAGTACTATCCCCGCTACAAGAAGTGGTGCGACGAGTATTTCTATCTGCCGCACCGCCAGGAGCCGCGCGGCCTCGGCGGCATCTTCTACGACACGCTCAACACCGGCGACTGGGACAAGGATTTCGGCTTCACCCAGGCGGTAGGCGAGGCGTTCCTGGCGATCTATCCGGAGATCGTCCGCCGCCACATTGAGAAGGACTGGACCGACGAGGAGCGCCGCCACCAGCTGGTGCGCCGCGGCCGCTATGTCGAGTTCAACCTGCTCTACGACCGCGGCACGATCTTCGGCCTGAAGACCGGCGGCAACACCGACGCGATCCTGATGTCGCTCCCGCCGGAAGTGGTGTGGCCTTAGTGCTGCAGCCGCGGGCCCCACGTTCACGCGTCATGCCAAGGCTTGGCCTTGGCATCCACGAGTTTGCCTGCGATGAATAGGGCTTGCCCCTAGAAGCGCGAGGATGGTCGTGCCAAGCACGACCATGACGATTGAGTGTGCAGGGCGACTGAGAAGCCATAGCCGATGACCCACGCCGCCGACCTCGAACGCTCCTGGACCGCGAATGCCGCCAACTGGACGCGGGCGGTGCGCGATGGCCTCATCCCCAGCCGCAGGGCGGGCACGGACGCGGCGATCGTCGCGGCTATCGCCGCGCGCGCGCCGAAGCGGTTGCTCGATGTCGGCTGCGGCGAAGGCTGGCTGTGCCGGGAGGTGCGCGCGCGGACGGGTTGCGCCTGCGTCGGCATCGATTTCTCCGCCGATCTGGTGCGGGACGCGGCGGCGGCCGATCCCGCCGGCCGCTATCTGGTCCTGACTTATGGCGACCTGGTCGCCGGCAGGCACGATCTCGGCGGCGGCTTCGATGTCGCCGTCTTCAACTACGCGCTGTTCGAGGAGGATGTGGCGCCGATGCTCGCCGCCGCGCGCCGGCTGCTGGCGCCCGGCGGCGCGGTGATCATCCAGACGCTGCACCCCGACGCATTCCCGGAGGCGCGTGAAGGCTGGCGCGTCGAGGACTTCGCCGCCTTCGAGAACCAGGACTGGGTGCCGATGCCCTGGTACTATCGCACGGTCGATTCCTGGCACGAGACCGTCGCGCGCGCCGGCCTCGCCCTTGTCGAGGCTCGCGAGCCGACATCCGCGCAAGGCCGCGTGTTGTCGTTGCTGATGATCTGCGAGGCGGCGCAGCCATGAACGTTGCCAAGCTGTTCTGGCAGGACCCTTACCGCACGACGCTCGATACGAGAGTCGCGACGGTCGCCGGCAATGACGTGACTCTCTCCGAGACCATTTTCTACGCTTTCTCCGGCGGGCAGGAGAGCGATGCGGGCACCATCGGCGGACAACCGGTCCTGACGGCGCGAAAGGAAGGGCGCGACATCGTCTATGCGCTTGCCGAGGGTCACGGCCTGCGGCCGGGCGATCGGGTGACAATCGAGATTGACTGGGGACGGCGCTACCGGCTGATGCGCCTGCACCTTGCGGCCGAGATCATCCTGGAACTCGCCTACCAGAACCTGCCGGGCATCGAGAAGATCGGCGCCCACATCGCCGCGGACAAGGCGCGGATCGATTTCGCCTGGGAGCAGAACATCGCCAAACTCTTCCCACTGCTGCAGGAGAAGGCCGGCGCCCTTATCGCCGCCGACCATGCCATCGTCAGCGCCTTCAGCGACGAGGGCACTCAGCGCCGCTACTGGGAAATCGCCGGCTTCGCCCGCGTGCCCTGCGGCGGCACGCACCTCAAGCGCACCGGCGAAATCGGCTCGCTCACGCTGAAGCGGGTGAACATCGGCAAGGGCAAGGAGCGGATCGAGATTCGCGTCGGCGATTTGTCTGCGAGGTAGCCGCGCTGCAACTGCCCCCACCCAACCCTCCCCCTGAAGGTGGAGGGTGTTGCATCCCCTCCCCCGGAACGGGGGAGGGTTAGGGAGGGGGCAGCCACACGCTCGATGTCCGCTTATCCGTTCTCTGCCTTGTACGCCTGATACACCGCCCAGGCCGTCGCCAAGTCCTCGTGCCCGCCGCCGCCGGATTTGAACCAGGTGATCTCGTCGTCGAACAGGCGTTTCGGCTTTTCGCCGCGGGCGACCTGCTGCAGGTCGATGATCGCGCTTTCCTCCAGCACGCCGGATGCGATCGGCCGGGTCAGGTCGCCGGCAATCTCGATGGTGGTGAAGCGCGCATCGACATAGCGCCGCGCGGCGCGGCGGATGCACTCATCGTCGGCCTCGCGCATGTCGGGGCGATAGCCGCCGACCAGGTCGAGATGCGCGCCTTGCTTCAGCCAGGCGCCCTCGATCAGCGGGTCGGTCGCCATGGTCGCGCAGGAGATGACGTCGGCCTCTGCCACCGCTTGCGCCAGGTCATCGGCTGCGATGAACTCCACGTCGGGGAGCAACGCGCGCGATAATTCGATCGCGTGATCGAGCGGCGCCTGGCTGCGGTTCCACCACAACACCTTGCGGATCGGCCGGATGCTGCAATGCGCCTCCACCAGATGCGGCGCCAGCGCCCCCGCGCCGACCATGCACAGCACCGAGGCATCCTTGCGCGCCAACCAATCGGCGGCGGCGGCGGAATTGGCCGCCGTCTTGCGCAGGGTCAGCATCGCGCCGTCCATGCCGCACAAAGTCTCGCCGGTCTCGCCGTCGAACAGCAGATAAGCACCCTGCACGCTGGCCAGATTGCGCGCGGCATTGCCGGGAAAGACGTTGGCGATCTTGATGCCGAAGCAGCGGCCGAACTGCCAGGCCGGCAGCATCAGCCAATCATTTTGTCCGCTGGCGTTCTGCCCGCCCTCCTTCAGCGGCTGCGACAGCAGCAGGCGCTCGACCAGATCGGTGCCGTCGCGGTTCATCGCCTGGATCGCCGGCACCAGGTCGCGGAAATCGCCGCAATGGCGCACCGTCTCGCCGCCCAGCCACAGCATCCTTACACCGCCATCCCGGCGCGGCGGCCGTCATAGAGCGCCGCCGCCGCGTGACGCGCGGCGATGCAATCGCCGATGCTGACAACGTCGATGCCCTTCGCCTGCAGCTCGCGCGTCAGCGTGTCGTTGGCGACGTTGGTCAGCGCGGTCACCACGTCGTCCGCTTCGATGACCGTCTCGCTGCCGTCGAGCAGGCTGACGATCTTCGCCTTGCCGTCCTTCCAGTCCGCCAGCGCCGATTCGACCCGGAACCTGGCGCCCAATTTGGCGAGCCGCGCGCGCAGCGGCCCTTCGACGGCGGTGCGGGTCAGCTCCTTCGCCACCATCGGGTCGGGCGTGACGATGGTGACCTGGTGCCCCGCCTCGGCCAGATGCCAGGCGGTGCCGGCGCCCTTCCAGTTGCCGCCTTCGTCGAGCACGATCACCCGCTTGCCGAGCCGCGCCTCGCGCGCCATCACCGCCTCGGCGGAATGGACGCGCGGCCCGCGCAGGGCGGCATCGGCGATCTCGCTCAGCCAGTAGCGCTGGGTCGGCGCTTCGGTCGGCGCGGAGCCAGTGGCGAGGATCACCGCATCGTAGTACTGCGCCGCGATGTCGTGCGCCTCGACATAGGTGTTGCGCTTGACCTCGACCTGCAGCTTCTCCAGCTGGCCTTCGAGCCAGTCGAGGAAATCGGTGATCTGCGCCCGGCGCGGCTGCAATCCGGCGAGGCGGAACTGGCCGCCGAGCTTGTCGGAGGCCTCCGCCAGCGTCACGCGATGGCCGCGCTCGGCCGCGACGCGCGCGGCTTCCAGCCCGGCGGGTCCGCCACCCACCACGAGTACTCGCTTCGGTTTGGGCGCCGGCGCGAAGCGGTCGCCGCCCCATTCGAACTCGCGGCCCGCCGATGGATTGATCAGGCAGGAAATGTGATAGTCGCGCGAGCGCCGGCCCCAGCACATCTGGTTGCAGGAGAGGCAGGGACGGATGTCGCCGGCGCGCTCCGCCTTCGCCTTGTTGACCCAATGCGGATCGGCGATCTGCCCGCGCACGATCGACACCGTGTCGGCCTGGCCCGAGGCGATCAGGTAGTTGGCGTTGTCCGGCGTGCGGATGTGGCTCTCCGCCTGGATGCGCAGGTTCTTCGCCACCTTTTTCATCGCCTCGGCATAGGGTGCGCCGAGCTTGTCCTCGTAGATCGCCGGCGGAATGATCTTGGTGAAATCGAAATAGCTGCCGGTGCCGATGGTGACGTAGTCGCAGAGGTGATGCCGGTCGAGCCAGGCGACGACCTCCTGCAGCATCTCGACCGATTGCACGTCGGGGCGCGAGGCATCGATGCTGACCGCCATGCCGATGACGAAATCCTCGCCGCAGGCCCTGCGGATCGCGGTCAGCACCTCGTCGGAGAAGCGCATGCGGTTTTCGAAGCCGCCGCCGTATCTGTCGTCGCGCCGGTTGGTGACCGGCGACCAGAACTGCTCGATGAGGGCGTTATAGGCGGCCATCAGTTCGCAACCGTCATAGCCGCAGGCCTTGGCGCGGGCGGCGCAGCGGGCGAAGGCGGCGACGATCTCGTCGATCTCTCCTTGCGTCATCGCGTGGCTGCCGTCGGAATCGTGCATCGAGGGCAGGCCGGAGGGCGACCAGTTGTAGCTGAGCGAGTTGTCCCAATCGCCATGGGCGCCGACATGATAGAGCTGCTGCAGGATGTGCGCGCCCTCCGCATGCACGGCCTCGGTGATGCGCCGGAAATGCGGGATGACGCTGTCGTCGTCGGCGCGGAAATTGCCGCGGGTGAGGACAGCGGTGCGATGGATCGGCACCGGCTCCACCACGATCATCGCCGCCCCGCCCAGCGCGCGTTCGCGGTAATAGCCGAGATGGCGCTCGCCCGGCAGGCCGTCGACGCTCATGTTCGCCGTATGGGCGCCGAACACGATGCGGTTGCGCAGGGTGAGATGCCGCAACTGGAGCGGCTGGAATATCGCCGAATGCGGATGCATGCCGTCCCTCCCAGTACCGCGCGAGCTTAGCGCGGGCCGGGTGGCGGCGTTAGCACGTCAGCGACGGCGCATCGTCCCCAGAGCGGCGCGGGCGAAGCGGTTGACCTGCGTCGCCGGCAGATCCTCCGGCTGGTAGTGCGGCGCCACCACGGAGAGCAGCATGTCGACATGCAGGCCGTCGCTGGCGAGCGGGCAGACCAGGGCCTCGAAGCTGAGGTTGCGGCCATTGGCGGGGGTGAAGCGGCGCTGGGCATGGACCGGCCGGCCGGTGGCAATGGCGGCCGAGGCCGCGTCATCCTCGGCCGAGCCGAGATCGATCATCTCGCCGGTGGCGTCGTGCCCCATGATTTCGACATGCAGGCTGCCGACCACGCGATAGCGCAGCCGCTCGGCGCCGCCAGAGACGTTGCGCGTCACCTCGATCAGGCTCAACGCCGGCAAGGCGCCGGGCAAGGCGTCGGCGAGATCGACGGGGTCGATATCCGCGCGGGACGGCAAGCCGCCCCGCGCCGCCGCCTTCGCCTGCCAATAGGCGAAGACCCGGCGCAGCAGCGGGTGGGTAACCTGGTCTTCCCGTTCGATGATCAGCGAGTCACGTACCATGGACCATAGTCCTGGACAGGATAGTTAACCGAGGGGTCAACTTGTTTCCGTCCCTGGCAATATGGTGTGCGCCGGCGCCCCGGTGCAGTGACCCGTCTCACAACAAAGCGTGTGTTAGCCCTGCGCCGGGGTTCTAGCCAGGTCCTTCGCGTGCGCCAGGCATTGGCCGTGATCCGGCTGGAAGTCCTTGGAAATCCACCATTCTTCCACCTGGCGCAGGATCTCGCCGACGCGCGGGCCCTTGGGCACGCCGAGCCGCAGCATGTCCGCCCCGGCCAGCGGGAAACGCGGCCGCGGCCAGCCGAG
>JAEUKU010000200.1 GCA_016794075.1 Rhodospirillaceae bacterium | reverse complement strand
TTGAGCGGCACCGGCAAATCGAGCGTCGCCGCTGCCCTCGCCGCCGGGCTGGGGATCGCGCCGGGCGCCCGGGTGCTGCGCAGCGACGTGCTGCGCAAGCGCCTGTTCGGCCAGGCACCGGAAAGCCGCCTGCCGCCCGCTGCCTACGAAGCGGAGGTCAACGCCCGGGTCTACGCGACACTGCATCGGGAAGCCGAGCGCGCCATCGCCGCCGGATATTCCGTGATCCTCGATTCCGTCGCCGCCCGTCCCGAGGAGCGCGCCGGTTTCGCGACGATCGCCGCGCGGGCCGGCATCCCCTTCAAGGGCCTGTGGCTGGAAGCCGACCCTGAGGTGCTGCGGCGGCGCCTGCGGGCGCGCCAGCACGACGCCTCCGATGCCGATGCCGCCGTGCTGGAACGGCAGCTGGCCTATGACCTGGGCCCGATGACCTGGACCCGCATCGATGCCGGGCGCGATCCCCGGATGGTCGCCGCCGCGGCGCGGCGGGCGATCGGGGCGCCTCCGCCATAGCCGCCATTGCGTGACGGCCCGTCACGCCGCTCCCTGCGTATTTGCGTTACGCAACACTTTGTTCTTTATTTGTTCTCATCCTGGAGTCAGGATCGGGCCATGAACCGTGCCCCGAAACCGCTCCCGCCGGACCCGGAAATGCCGGCCGCGCCCGATCCGACCCTGCCGCCGCAGCCGATGAAGGGCCGCGGCGCAATCAGCAACCGGCCCGGCCGCTACGAACTCGGCGAGCGGCCGCTGGAGGATGACGGCTGGCAGGGCGCGGCGGCGGAGGACGAGGACTTGCCGCCGCTGCGCACCATCGTGCGCGAGGATACCAGCCGCACGGTCATCGCCCGCAACCAGTCGCCGGACGTGCCGTTCGACCAGTCGATCAATCCCTATCGCGGCTGCGAGCACGGCTGCATCTACTGCTATGCGCGGCCGACACACGCCTATCTCGGCCACTCGCCGGGGCTGGATTTCGAGACCAGGCTCTACGCCAAGACAGATGCCGCGGCGCTGCTGGAGCGCGAATTGCGCAAGCGCAGCTACAAGCCCGACGTGCTGGCGCTGGGCGCCGTGACCGACCCCTATCAGCCGATCGAGCGCCAGCGCCGGGTGACCCGCCAGGTGCTGCGGGTGCTGAGCGACTTCAACCATCCGGTCGGGATCACCACCAAGAGCGCCCGCGTATTGGACGATCTCGAGCTGCTGGCCGACATGGCGAAACGGCGCCTGGTGATGGTGTCGATGTCGGTGACCTCGCTCGATCGCGATCTCGCGCGCAAGCTGGAGCCGCGCGCCTCGACCCCCGACAACCGCCTCGACGCCATCCGTCAGTTGAGCCAGGCGGGCGTTCCGGTGGCGGTCTCGGTGGCGCCGATCATTCCGGCGCTGACCGACCACGAGATCGAGGCGATCATCGCCGCCGCGGCCGGGGCCGGGGCGCAGGCGGTCAATTGGACCGTGCTGCGCCTGCCGCTGGAGATCAAGGACCTCTTCGCCGAATGGCTGATCGCCCATGCGCCGGGCAAGGCCAAGCATGTCTTCTCCCTCGTCTCGCAATGTCATGGCGGCGAGATCTATCGCGCCGAATGGGGCACCCGCATGAAGGGCCAGGGCCCCTATGCGGAGATGATTCGCAGGCGCGTCGAGGCGGCGTCGCGCAAGCACGGCCTGCACCGGCGGCAATGGAACCTGGATACCACCCGCTTCGCCGTGCCGCACGATCCGGACCGGCAGATGGAGTTGTTCTGCTGAATTGCGCTCCGGCGGCGCCGGACCGGCAGAAAACGCGGGCATCGCCGGATCGCCGAGTGTCTTGATATCGTTGACAATAAGCGCGCTTCTTGCGTCCAGGCGATGGCCGCAACCAGTCACCGCCATTGCTTTTTGCGCGGTTTAGGCCCATGTAAGGGCCACTCAACGCGTTATGGGTCTATCCCCGTCTTTCGCTCGCCCGCGAGCGCCCGACCCGGCTTCATCCGTTCCGTAGCTTGGCCCGCCCCGCAATCTCTGCGTGGCGGCACTCCGGTTTTACTGAAAGCCGGTCTTTCCAAAAAAGGTACGACATGTCTAGTGGCAAAGTTAAGTGGTTCAACGCCCAGAAGGGCTTCGGGTTCATCCAGCCGGATGGCGGCAGCAAGGACGTCTTCGTCCATATCTCCGCCGTCGAGCGGGCCGGCATCGGCCATCTGACCGAGGGTCAGTCGGTGAGCTTCGACATCGTTCAGGATCGCGGCAAGGAATCGGCCGGCAACCTGAAGCTGATCTAACCGATCGCGGCGCCGCGTCGCTTTCGAGCGATGCGGCCCGATCCGGCTCGATCCGATCCGGGCGGGAGCGGGCAACACCGTCCCGCCCGGCATCGTCCCAAATCCGCCGAAGCCTGCGAGGCACGACATGATGAACAAATCCGTGAACCAGCGTTCCGAAGAGGCGCGGCGTCAGGCCCAATCGGCGATGCTCAAGGCCAAGCAGGCGCAGAGCGAGATGCTCAAGGAGCGCGCCGCGGTCTTGGCCGGCGAGGCCAGAAAGATCGACAATCTGCGCGCCCTGCGTCTCGCCAAGGAAGCCGCGACCAAGGAAGCAGCCGCGATCGAAGCCGCGACACCGAAGCCGGTTGTCCCGCGCAAGCGCCGCACTGCGAACGCCGCGGCAAAGGCGGAACCGGCCGTCGCGGAAATCGGCGCCGACATGGAAAGCCAAGCCTAGGCTCCTTCTGCCGGACATGCGCGGCACCTGGGTCGGCAATCAGGTCTTGGCCGCGAGCCTCCTGAAATCCTCGAGAACGGCCTCGATCAATCGCCTGTAGCGCGGGTCCTGCGCTTCCGCCGTCGCCGCGAACAGCCTCAGCAGGTATTTGGCCCGCTCCGCCGCTTCCGGCCAGGAAGCGGCATCCCGCGCGAACAAGAACGTCTCCATCTCCGCTTGCGCCCGGCGCAACGCCTCCTGATCGGCCTCTACTTCGCTCAGGTGGCGACGCGCATCGGTCGCCACCTGGGCCGCCATGCCGCGATGCTCGTCCAGTTGGACCGGCGGGCGCTCGTCCTTGTCCTTGGGCACGATGTCTTCGCGCCAGCAGACGTTCGATCAGCCCTGGGCGGACTTGGCCAGCGCGTCGGCGCAGGCCGTCGCCAGGTCACGGTTCGGTTCACTCGCCGAAGGCATGGTGGCCCAGCCCGACGTCAGCACGAAATCGCGCTGTTCGTAGCTGGTCTTCATGCCGGTCAGCTGGGTGAGCTTGGCGGCCGATTCCGGGTCCGCCTGCTGCCGGCTGACGCAAATCGGCACCAGAGCCGCGACGACGGCGACCCGCGAGCGATCCGACGCCAGTCTCTCCGCCGAGCTGTTCGAATACCAGCCGCCCTGGTTGAAGCCGATGAGCATGGTGGCGATGGCGCCGACCACCCCGCCGGCGACCGCCGGTTTGAGCCATTTAGGGATGTTCATGAACGGGGACTCCTTGTCCACTATTCGGTGCAAGCGGACATCGGACGACGCCCGCGCGATTTTCTTTGCACCATGCGCCCAATTGCACGGTCGCGATACGAAAATCGCCGGGCCTTGCCGCAAGGAAGATCAGCCGACGGTGATCTTCAGCTCCCCCACTCCGTCCACCCCGCCCTCGAGCACGTCGCCGCGCTGGACCGGGCCGACGCCGGCCGGCGTGCCGGAATAGATCAGATCGCCGGCCTTGAGCTCGAACAGGCCGGAGAGATAGGCGATCATCTCCGGCACCTTCCAGATCAGCTGGTCGAGGTCGCCCTTCTGCTTCACCGCGCCGTTGACCTTGAGCCACACCCCGCCCTTGCTCGGGTGCCCGATGGCGCTGGCCGGCACGATCTCGGAGCAGGGTGCGGCCGCCTCGAAAGCCTTGCCCACTTCCCACGGCCGGCCGGCTTTCTTCGCCTCGCCCTGCAAGTCGCGCCGCGTCATGTCGAGGCCGACGGCATAGCCGAAGACGCAATCCAGCGCCTTCTCCACCGGGATGTTCTTGCCGCCGGATTGCAGCGCGACGACCATTTCCAGCTCGTGATGCACGTCCTTCGACGCGTCCGGATAGGGGAAAACGCCGCCATTCGGCACCAGCGTGTCGGGGTTCTTCTGGAAGAAGAACGGCGCCTCGCGATTGGGGTCGTGGCCCATCTCGATGGCGTGCTCGGCATAGTTCCGGCCCACGCAATAGATGCGGTGCACCGGGAACAGCTTGTCCGACCCCTTGATCGGCACGGCTGGCACCGGCGCCGGCGCGAAGGCGAATCTCGCGTGGGTATCCTGGACGTTCATTGTCTCACTCCTGCGTAATACTCGACTCGTTTTTCCAGCATGCCGATCAACTCGGCACAAATAAGGGCGAAGGCGAACAGCACGATGGTGAGGGCCCAGAACTCCTCCATCAGGAAGCTGCGCGAATAGAGCTCGAACAGCTCGCCATAGCCGATGATCGAAACCAGCAATTGTCCGATGACGACGCCCTTCACCCCGCGGATGAAGCCGAGGCGGATGCCGGCCAGGATCTCCGGCAGCGCCGCCCACAGGATGATCTTGGCGTAGAGCGCCGGCCGATGGGCGCCGAAGCTCTTCGCCATCTCGATCAGCGAGGGCTGCATGTTCTTCACCCCCGCCTGGGTGTCGAGCACGATGATCCAGACGGCAAACAGGAAGACGCTGACGACGATGGTCTTCTCGCCCATGCCGAACAGGATCATCAGCACCGGCACCAAAGCAGAGAGCGGCGCGGAGACGAAGACGTTGACCCACATGCCCAGCAGGTTCTCCGCCGCCTTCACCCGCCCCATCAGCACGCCGAGCGGCACGCCGACCGCGATCGCCAGCGTCATGCCGATGCAAAAGGTGCTCAAGGTCGTCCAGGTGGCGCCCCAGAACTTCTGCAGCGTCACCAGATCGAACAGCGCCGCCACGACGCCGCTGAAGGGCGGGAACAGCAGCACCAGCTCCAGCCGGCCGACCAGCTCCCACACCAGGCACCACAGGATGAGCGAGCTCATCATCGGCAGGCGATAGCCGAACAGCGTCATGATCGCCTCAATCCACGAACTGCCGCAGGCCCTGCCAGATCTCCTCGACGATGTCGAGATAGGCCTGGTCGCGGCGGATCTCGTCCGGCGAGCCGGAGCGGTCGATCTTGGGCTCGATGATCTGCGAGATGCGGCCGGGACGGCGGGAGAGCAACACGATGCGGTCGGAAAGATAGACCGCTTCCTCGATCGAATGGGTGACGAAGAGGAAGGTCTTGCGCTCGGTCTCGCGCAGGCGCAGCAGATCCTCCTGGAACTTGCGCCGGGTCTGCTCGTCGACGGCGGAGAACGGCTCATCCAGCAGCAGCACGTCGGCATTGACGGCGAGGGCGCGGGCGAGGCCGACGCGCTGGCGCATGCCGCCGGAAAGCTCGTGCGGGTATTTTTCCTCGAAGCCGGCGAGCCCGACCTCGCCGATATAATGGCGGGCGATGTCCTGGCGCTCCTTCGGCGCGACGTTGCGCAGTTCCAGCCCGAAGGCGACGTTGCGCAGGACGGTGGCCCAGGGCATCAGGGCGAAGTCCTGGAACACGAAGGCGCGCTCCGGCCCCGGCCCGGTGACCGCGCGGCCTTTCACCAGGACCTCGCCCGTGGTCGGCGCCAGCAGGCCGGCGATGATCTTCAGCAGCGTGGTCTTGCCGCAACCGCTGGGCCCGAGCAGCGTGGTGAGCGCGCCGGCGGGGAAATCGAGATCGACGTCCTTCAGCGCGTGGACCTGGCCCGGATAGACCTTGTTGATGCCCTTGACCGTGATGATGCTTTCGGGACTCGCCATCTCTGCTCCAGGAAACACCGGACCGGCGGAAATCTTGCGGCTGACCGCGACCATGTCTCTTACCTCTGCTTTTCCGGCCGGAACAAGGTCACCTCCACCCATTGCAGCAGGGTCAAGGTCAGGGCCGAGAAGACGATGATGGAGGCGATCGACGCATACATATGCGCGTAGTTGGCGACCGCGCGGTGATAGGTGATGAGGTCGCCGATGCCGGTCGGCGTGATCAGCAGTTCCGCCAGGATGATGCCGATGAAGCCGGCCGAGATGCCGAGGCGCAGCCCGGCGAAGATCACCGGGCTGGCATCGGGCAGGATGATCTTGACGATCTGCTGCAGGCGGTTGCCGAGGAAGCAGCGGCACATGGCGAGCAGCGAGGGGTTCACGTTGGCGACCGCCTTGTAGCTGTTGAGCACGATGACGGGCAGCGCCAGCAGGCAGACCGAGATGACCTTCGCGGTCATGCCGATGCCATAGATGAAGGTCACCATCGGGATCAACGCCGCGACGGGGGCCGCCTGCAGCACGATGAAGACCGGCGCCCCGACCCACTCGACGCTCTTGCGCAGGCCCATGGCGACACCGGCCGAGACGCCGATGATGCCGGACAGCACGACACCGATGACCAGCGGCTGCAGGGTGATGAAATAGGCCCTGAGCATCGTCCCGTCGGCGAGCATCTCGCCGAAAGCCTCGACCGTCTCCAGGAAGGTCGGAAAGGCGAGGTTGATGGGAATCCGGCCGGCGAATTCCCAAGCGGCACAGAACAGGGCGATGGAGGCGAGGCGCCACGCCAGCAGCTGCCGGCGGCTGCGCGCCCTTTCGTCCGGTTCGGCGGCAAGGCGGGCCGCGACGACGTCGTCAATCCTGGCGTCCATGAAGTGACTCGCCTTGTTCCAAGCTGTCGCAAATCGGACGCTACCCGTTCCACCTCATCCGTCATCACCGGGCTTGTCCCGGTGATCCATGCGATGCCGACGCAGGCTGCGCCGGCCCATGGATTGCCGGGACAAGCCCGGCAATGACGGTTGAGTGGGCAGATTGCGCCGGTTGGATCAGTTCGCGCCGACCACGGCCACGGCCTTGTTCAGCGGATCGAAGGTCCAGAAATCCTCGACCTTCAGCGCCGCGGGATCGCCTTCGAGCTGGCCGGCGAGGGCGTAGAAGCCGAAATCGTCCTTCACCGCCGCCTCGCTGCCGCCGTTGAGCGGGAAGACCTTGGCCGCCACCGATTCCTCGTAATACGGCACCATCTCCCCTTCCAGATCCGCCGGCAGGTCGGCCAGCAGCCCGTATTTCTTGCGCAATTCCGCCACCACGCCCGGGTTGGCGTTGATCTCCCGCGTCGTCTTCAGCAGCTCCTCGACCAGGATCTCGACCGCGTCGGCTTCCTTCGCCAGGTACTCGGTGTTGGCGTAGAGCGCCTCGTCGGTGGCGTTCACGCCCTCCATCGGCAGCACGGCGAACTTGCCCGGCGCCTTTTCCATCACCAGGTTCCGGTTGGTGGAATCGACGATCGAGGCCTTCACGTTGCCCTGCAGCAGCGCGCCGGCGCGCACTTCGGAGCCGGGCACGTAGCTGACGTTCGAGTATTTGATGCCGTGCTTCTGCGCCATCAGCATCATGATCGCCTCGGTGCCGGAGCCACGCGCATGGACCGCGATCTCCTGGCCGTCGAGGTCCTTCCAGTCCTTGTAGAACTCGGTGTTGACGATCGGATAGAAGCGCAGATTGCTCATCTGATAGAACATGCGGATCGGCGCCTTCACCTTCTGGATCAGCGCATAGGGCGTGCCGACGCCGATATCGGCCTGGCCGCCGACCACCGCCTGCGAGGCGACGTCCTCCGATTTGAAGTAGGTGACCTCGACATCGACGCCGCGCTCCTTGGCGCGCGCGATGGCGATCTCGAAGTTCAGCGTTTCGACCGTGGCGATGTCGCCGAAGGCGATGTGCATCTTGCCGGCGGCGAGGGCCGCCTCGGCGAGGCCGAAGGATGCGAGCGCGAAGCAGCCGGCCATGAGGGTGCGGCCGAATCCCCTGATCTGGATACTCATGTCTTCCTCCCGATTGCCGTGTTGGCGAGCCTTGTGGCTCTGGCTTATTCTCTGACCAATCTTATGATGGTTTTGCTTGGTTGCAAGTTGATTCGCAGAAACGCTTGAAATATCCGCTGTTTTCGGGGATATTCCGGGGACCAATCATGCTATTGGTTGAAGCCATGAGCGATCGCACCAACACCGATATCGATGCCCTGACGCAATTGCGCGCCTATCTGGCGCAGAGCGACCTCCCCGTGGACAGCCGCCTGCCGACCGAGCGCGCGCTGGCACAGAAGCTCGGCGTCACCCGCGCCGAGTTGCGCAAGGCGCTGGCGGTGCTGGAGGCCGAGAACCAGATCTGGCGCCATGTCGGCAAGGGCACCTTCATCGGCAGCCGGCCGATCGACACGCTGGCCGATGTCGCCGCCATCACCCGCCGCACCAATCCGGGCGACGTGATGCGCACGCGCCTGCTGCTGGAGCCGGAGGTGGCGCGCATGGCGGCGCTGAACGCGACCTCGGACCAGATCGCGGAGATGAAGCTCTGCCTGCAGCGCACCCGCGCGGCGCAGACCTGGCGGCAATATGAGGCCTGGGACAACCGCCTGCACCGCGTCATCGCCGAGGCAACGCAGAACGCCCTGCTGCTCGCCCTGCTCGACACGCTGAACGCGGTGCGGCGCGCCGTCGCCTGGGGGCGCCTGCGGGTGGAGAAGGTGAAGCCGGCGCCCACCCACCATTCCTTCGAGGAGCACGAGGCGATCGTGGCGGCGATCGCCGAGCGCGATCTCGATCGCGCCGCCGCGGCCATGCGCCGGCATCTGGAGAGCGTCGAGCGCAACCTGCTGCGGGCGAGGCCGCAGCCGGAAGCCGCCGCGGCCGAGTTCCGCGCCGGGGCCGAATAGCGCCGCGGATAGCGAATTTCGGCGGCGTGAATGTCGTTTACGGAGCTTTACCGACAGTAAACGACTCCCGGATATGGTCCTGGCAACGGCACCAGCTGACGGCGCCGCAGAAGGACGTATTTTCCAGGAGTTAGGGATGTCGAAGGGTTTCACGGGCGGCTTCGCCGGCAAGCTGTCGCTCAACGTCAAGATACTGGCTTCCTTGATCACCGCTCTGGTCCTCGGCCTGGCCGCGACCGCGACGCTGATCTCGCAGAAGAGCGCCGCCACCACCGAGGAATTGTCGGTCCAGTCCGGCAAGAACCTCGCCAACGGCATCGCCGCCGAGGTCGAGGTCAACCTGAATGCCGGGATCGAACTGACCGAGGCGCTGCGCGACGCCTTCCTCGGCCTGCAGCGCCAAGGCATCCGCGACCGCCAGGCCTATCTCTCCATCCTGGAGCGCGCGATGGAGGCCAACCCGCATCTGGTCGGCGTGTGGACCGCGTGGGAGCCGAACGCCTTCGACGGCCGCGACGCCGAATTCGTCAATGTCGACGGCAACGCGACCTTCCCCTCCGCCAAGGTGCACGACGCCAGCGGCCGTTTCGTTCCCTATGTCTTCGCGACCCCGAACGGCCACGACATGACCGTGCTGATGGACTACGACAAGCCCGGCGCCGGCGACTACTACCTGCTGGCGCAGCAATCGGGCAAGCAGCAGATCATCGAGCCCTATGCCTACGAGGTCGACGGCAAGACCATGCAGATCACCAGCCTGGTCACGCCGGTCGTCATCGACGGCAAGGTGGTCGGAGTCACCGGCGTCGATCTCAGCCTCTCCGCCATCCAGGCGCGTCTGGCCGAGATCAAGCCGTACGAGACCGGCTCCGTCTCGCTGATCTCGGCCGCCGGCAACTGGGCGGCCTACAAGGACCCGGCGCTGGTGATGAAGCCGATCGAGGAAGGCAACGCCAACATGGCCTCGGCCAAGGCCGGCATCGCCAAGGGCGAAGCCTTCAGCGAGGAGGAATATTCCAGCAGCCTGCAGACCAACGTGATCCGCGCCTTCCAGCCGGTGAATATCGGCGACACGGGCACGCCCTGGTCGGTCATGGTCAATTTGCCCGAGGACAAGATCCTGGCCCCGGCGCGCGAGCTCACCTGGTTCACCATCGGCGCCGCCGCGGCGCTGGTGCTGGCCCTGTCGCTGATCGTCACCTTCCTGGTGCGCGGCCTCGTCGTGAAGCCGGTCGGCAACCTGACCCAGGCGGTCGAGACGCTCGCCGGCGGCAACACCGCGATTACGGTGCCGGCCACCAATCGCGGCGACGAGCTGGGCGTGATGGCCCGCGCCGTCGAGTTCTTCCGCCAGAAGCTGGTGGAGATCGAGGAGCTGCGGCGCAAGACGATGGATGCCGAGAAGGACGCCGCCGAGGCGCGCCGCCGCGGCATGCTGGAGCTGGCCGACAGCTTCGAAGCCA
This sequence comes from Rhodospirillaceae bacterium, assembly GCA_016794075.1. Lineage (GTDB taxonomy): Bacteria > Pseudomonadota > Alphaproteobacteria > Dongiales > Dongiaceae > Dongia_A. The sequence goes on along the minus strand of JAEUKU010000200.1, from coordinate 34 downwards.
GCGTCAAGGGCGTGGTGCAGGCGGTCTCCGCCTC
>JAEUKU010000356.1 GCA_016794075.1 Rhodospirillaceae bacterium | reverse complement strand
GGCGCTGCTGGCCGGCGGCTACCAGCCGCCGAAGCCGGCCGAATTGCGCCTTCCCGGGCCGAGCGGCCGCACCGGTTTGAACCTGGTCGTGCACGGCTTCGCCCAGCAGGGCAAGGCGCTGCCGCATGACGTGGTGGTGTCGGATGCGCTGGCCGAGGTGCTCTCCGGCGGCAACGCCGACATGACCGAGATCGTGACCGAAGACCACGTGACCAAGCTGGAGCGCGCCGCCTTCATGAAACTGGTGAAGACGGACGCCACGCTCGCGCGCATGGAGCACATGCTGACCACCGGGAAACCGCTGCGGAACTGAGATCGAGATAGCTGAAGCATACCCCTCACCCCAACCCCTCTCCCTCAAGGGGAGAGGGGCTTAGGACCGGATCGCTGAAACAGCGTTCCCTCTCCCCTTGAGGGAGAGGGACAGGGTGAGGGGGCCGATGGAGAAGGAACGCGATGCCAGCCTATAAAGCGCCTTTGGACGACATCCGATTTGTGTTGTTCGATCTCCTGAAAGCGGACAGCCTCGCAGACCTGCCGGGCTTTGCCGATGCGACGCCGGACGTGGTCACCGCGATCCTGGAAGCGGCCGGCGAGTTCGCGGCCAACGAGCTGCAGCCGATCAACCATTCCGGCGACGAGGAGGGCTGCCATTTCGACGACGGCGCGGTGACCACGCCGAAAGGATTCAAGGAAGCCTATGCCAAGTTCGTCGAGGGCGGCTGGCCGGGCTTGCCCTGCGATCCGGAATATGGCGGGCAAGGCCTGCCCAAGGTGATCAATTTCGCCGTCGAGGAGATGATCTGCTCGGCCAATCTCTCCTTCGGCATGTATCCGGGCCTCAGCAACGGCGCCTATAACGCGCTGGAGCTGCACGGCACGGCGGAGCAGAAGCGGCTCTATCTGCCGAAGCTCGTCTCGGGAATCTGGTCCGGCACCATGTGCCTGACCGAGCCGCATTGCGGCACCGATCTCGGCCTGATCAAGACCAAGGCGGAACCCGCCGCGGACGGCTCCTACAAGATCACCGGCACCAAGATCTTCATCTCGGCCGGCGAGCATGATCTGACCGAGAACATCGTGCACCTGGTGCTGGCGCGCCTGCCCGATGCGCCCGCCGGCATCCGCGGCATCTCGCTGTTCGTCTGCCCGAAATTCTTGCCCGATACGGCGGGAAATCCAGGCCAACGCAATGCGGCCAAGTGCGGCTCGATCGAGCACAAGATGGGGATCAAGGCCTCCGCCACCTGCGTGATGAACTTCGACGGCGCCACCGCCTGGCTGGTGGGCAAGCCCCATAAGGGCATGTCGGCCATGTTCACCATGATGAACGCGGCGCGACTCGCCGTCGGCATGCAGGGCCTCGGCATCGCCGAAGCCGCGTATCAGGGCGCGGTCGCCTATGCCAAGGACCGGCTGCAGATGCGGGCGCTCAGCGGCGCCAAGTTCCCAGACAAGCCGGCGGATCCCATCGTCGTGCATCCCGACGTGCGGCGCATGCTGCTCACCATGCGCGCGCTCACCGAAGGCTGCCGCGCGCTCAGCTATTGGGTCGGCCTGGAACTCGACATCTCCAAGCATCACCCGGACGAAGCGCGGCGGCAGGAGGCCGACGACCTCGTGGCGCTGCTCACTCCCATCGTGAAGGCCTTCCTCACCGATCACGGCTTCCTCGCCGCCAATCTCGGCGTGCAGGTCTTCGGCGGCCACGGCTTCATCCGCGAATGGGGCATGGAACAGTTGGTGCGCGACGCGCGCATCACGCAGATCTACGAGGGCACCAACGGCATCCAGGGCCTTGACCTGGTCGGGCGCAAGCTCTCCCAGGGCATGGGCCGCCTCCTGCGTCGCTTCTTCCACCCGGTCAGCGCCTATCTCGAAGCGGCGAGCGCCAGGCCGGAGATGCAGGAATTCGCGCTGCCGACCCTGAAGGCCTTCGCCAAGCTGCAGCAGGCGACCGCCTGGCTGGCGCAGCAGGGGCTGAAGAACCCGGAAGAGGCGGGCGCCGCGGCGACAGACTACCTCCGCCTCTTCGCGCTGGTGGCGCTGGCTTACATGTGGTGCCGCATGGCGGAGCTCGCGCTTCAGAACCAGGGCGGCGACCATGCCGCTTTCCACGAGAGCAAGCTCGCCTGCGCGCGCTTCTTCATGGTGAAGCTGCTGCCCGAAACCAACACACTCTTCGCCACCCTGACCGCCGGCGGCCAGACCCTGATGGCGCTGCCGGCGGAGGCGTTCTAGGCAGCTTCTCCGCATCTCGCCGGGAGAGTGATCCAGCGCACGCCTGAAGCGCCGCCCCCGACCGCCGCGACCCTCCATTTATCGCGCTTTTTCCATGGCTTACGGGATTGCCCGCGAAGATGCGGCGACCTGTGCGGCGCGTCACAGGCTTTTGCCGGCGATGCGCCTACATTTCTCCATGCAGCGGCGACGTCCCCCAACGCACCGCTGCGGGTTAATCCCTAACCCCTAGGTTTGCGATTGCTTTGGCGTCCGGATCCCACCCGGAACCTCGTTCCAGATGGGGCGCTAAGACGCCGCGCCGGCGGGCCAACCCCGTCCCCAACGGCCCGCCGGCGTGCTTTTCCCGCGTCCTTCCGAGAGTGGACGCCAGAGGATTTGGAACACGGACCATGCAGCGCTTTCAGTCCAGCATCACCTCTTCGCCGCGCGCCATGCCGCCGGTGCCAGCCGGCATGTTCGCCTTGCTGCCGCTCCGCCTGCTGGCCGATCTGTGGTCGCGGCGCAGCCTCAAGCGGGTGCAGCGCGGTGTCGAGGCCTTGCGCCTGGTCAAGGTCTTCGCCAACGACGCCTGATCGGCGTCGGTCCTCCCAACGCGCTTCAATCCGCGGCGGCCTTCGCGTAGCTTGCGCGCATGACGACGCGCATCGACGACCTCGCCATCGCCGACCTGACAATAGCCAGGGC
>JAEUKU010000166.1 GCA_016794075.1 Rhodospirillaceae bacterium | reverse complement strand
GACCCCGCCATTGCCCCCTCCGCAACCAGCAGGCAGAAAAGCAGGGCGACGACTCGCCCCGCCGGCTTCATCCTACCAGCGCACCATGCCGGCATCCACATTGAGCGCCTGGCCGGTGATCCAATGCGCCTCGTCCGAGGCCAGGAAGGCGACCGCCGGCACGATATCCGCCGGCACGCCCTTGCCCTTGATCGCCTGCAGCATCTCGACGAAGCCGAAGGCCTCCTTGTGGGGGCTGGCCTGCACGCCCTCGGTGTCGGTCAGGCCGGGGCAGACCGAGTTGACGGTGATCTTGAAGCCGCCGAGCTCCGTCGCCAGCGCGCGGGTGAAGGTCAGCACGCCGCCCTTGGAGGCGACGTAATGCGCCATGTTGGGCGTGCCGGCGAAGATCGAGTTGGAGCTGAAATTGACGATGCGGCCGTAATTGTTCTTGCGCATCAGATCGGAGCCGGCGCGGCACATGAGATAGAGGCCGTCCAGGTTGACCCGCAGGACGCGGCGCCATTCCTTGAAATTGAGCTCATCCCACTTCACGAAGGGCACGATGGCGGCGACGTTCACCAGCACGTCGAGCTTGCCGAACTTGGCCGCCACGTCGGCAAACAGCTTGTTGACCTGGTCCTCCTCGCCTATGTCGACGGCGAGCCCGTAAGACTTGCCACCCAGAGCCTTGGCCGTCGCCGCGGCACCGGCGCCGTTGATGTCCACCGCGATGACGGTGGCGCCTTCCTGGCCCAGACGCTCGGCGACCGCCTTGCCCATGCCCTGCGCGGCGCCGGAAACCACCGCCACGCGACCTTCGAATCTGCGCATTGCCATTCCCTCGTCCTGAAGTGAGCTGATTGATTATCCGCGATCGGCTTCGATGACCGCGAGCGCCGCCTCGACGCCCGCCGCCACGTCGACCTTGCGGCCGAGCTTGCGCAGCGCGCCGCCGAACGCGGTCACCGCGACCGTGGCATAGATCGGCTCCGCCACCGGACCCATATGGCCGATGCGGATGAGCTTGCCCTTGGTGTCGTTGCGCCCCGTGGAGAACACCACGCCGAACCGCTCGCGCGCGGCGGCGATGATGTCGGCATCGCCCACCCCCGCCGGCACCTTGACCGCGGTGCAGGTGGGCGAGGCGATCGCCTCGGTCGTGGCCCAGAGCTCCAGGCCCATGGCCTTGATGCCGGCGCGGCAGGCTTTCGCGGTCAGCGCATGGCGGTGCCAGACCTTCTGCGGGCCTTCCTCGAGATACTGGTCCATCACCGCGTCGAGGCCGTTCATCTCGGAAACCGACGGCGTGAAGGGGAAGGGCTCGTCCTTGCTCCAGGCCTTCTTCCAGTCCTTGAGGCTCAAGACCGAGGCGAAGGGCGCCTTCGGATTGGCCTCGATATGCGCCCAGGCGCGCTCGGTGACCGCCATCAGGGTCAGGCCGGGCGCGCCGCCCAGGCATTTGCCCGGACCGGTGATGAAGATGTCGGCGAAGCACTCGTCCGGGTGGATATCCATGCCGCCGAAGGAGGAGACCGCGTCGACGATCAGGAAGGCGCCGTTGTCGCGCACGATCTTGCCGATCTCTTTCGCCGGATTGATGGTGCCCGAGGGCGTGTCGTGATGCACCAGCGACACCACCTTGATGTCGGGACGCTTGCGGAAGGCTTCGGCCACCGAAGCGGGATCGATGGATTCGTTGTACGGGACCTCGATCTCGACCAGTTCCTTGTTGTAGCGCGCGGCCCAATAGCCGAAGCCCTTGCCATAGACGCCGGAGGCGAGGTTCAGCACCACGTCGTCCGGGCTGATGAGCGAGGCCGCGGCCGCCTCGATGCCCGGCGCCGGCTCCATGTGCAGCACCAGGGTCGGCGCCTTGGTGCGCAAGGCCTTGGCGCACTTAATGGTCACGGCCTCGTAGAAGTTCTGGAAGAATGGATCGTAGTCGTAGTGAACCGGTGCCGACATGGCGCGCAGCACGCGCGGAAATGCCGCGACCGGTCCGGCCGACAGCGTGATCAGCGGCTCTTTCGGCGATGAACTCATGGTTTTGTGCCCCCCGGATTGCGCCTGCGCGCGTCTTGCTTGGTTTCACGAATGATAGACTCGCGGACCAAAAAGTGGAAACAATATCCGCCGCCACAGGGGAATGGTTCGACGCGTCATGGGTCTATCTTCCGCAGATTGGTTCGATTTCCTGGTGATTGGTTCCGGCACCGCGGGCGCGGTGCTGGCCGCGCGCTTGAGCGAGCAGGCGGACCTCAAGATCGGGGTCGTCGAGGCCGGCGGCGGCGCCACCAACCCGATGATCGCTGCGCCCAGCAAATGGCCGCTGCTCCAGGGCAGCGAGATCGACTGGGCCTATCGCACGGTGCCGCAGCGCCACTGCGCCGGCCGGGTGCATGACTGGCCGCGCGGCAAGGTGATCGGCGGCTCCACCGCGATCAACGCCATGGCGCATGTGCGTGGCCACCCGAGCGACTTCGACCGCTGGGCGGCGGATGGCTGCACCGGCTGGGGTTTCCGCGACCTGCTGCCCTATTTCATCCGCTCGGAGACCTACACGCCGGGTTCGTCCCCGTGGCACGGCGACAGCGGCCCGCTCCATCTGATCCGGCCGACCGAGCCCAACCCGGTGACGCAGGCCTATATGCGGGCCGGCGCCGAGATCGGCATTGCGCCGACCGAGGACCACAATGGCGCGCGCATGGCTGGGCCCTGCACCAACACGCTCACCATCAAGGACGGCAAGCGCCAGACCATCGCCGATGCCTATCTGATTCCGGTGCTGGGGCGCGACAATCTCACGCTGCTGTCGGACACGCTGGTGTGTGGGTTGGTGTTCGAGGGCGATCGCTGCGTCGGCGTGACAATCGCCGACCGCGCCGGTCAGCGAACGCTGCGCGCCGAACGTGGCGTGATCCTGGCGACGGGCGCCCTGGCGACGCCCGTGCTCCTGCTGCAGGCCGGCATCGGGCCGGCCGACGAATTGCGCGCGCTCGGCATCGCGCCGCGCCACGATCTGCCGGGAGTCGGGCGCAACCTGCACGACCATCTGCTCTCCGGCGGCAACGTCTACCGTGCCAAGCGGCCGGTGCCGCCGTCGAGATACCAGAACTCCGAATCGCTCATGTACCTGTCGCGCGGCAACGACACGCAGGCGCCGGAAATGGTAATGGCTTGTGTCGTCGCGCCGGTGGTGACCGAGCAATTCACTGCGCCAGCGTTCGGCGAGGCCTATACCATCATGTTCGGCTTCACCCATCCGAGGAGCCGCGGCTCGATCCGTCTCGCCAGCGCCGATCCCGCCGTGCCGCCGCTGATCGACCCCAATTACCTCGCCGAGGAATATGACCGTGCGATCTATTTGGAAGCGCTCGACCGCGCCCAGGCGGTGGGACATGCGAGCGCCCTCGCGGAGTGGCGGGCGGAAGAGGTGCTGCCGGGCCCCGCGCTGAAGACGAAAGCGGACCGCCTGGCCTTCCTGGAAAAGGCCGCCTTCACGCACCATCATCC
>JAEUKU010000126.1 GCA_016794075.1 Rhodospirillaceae bacterium | reverse complement strand
TCGACGCAGAGCTTCAGGATCTCCGCGCCGAAGGATTCCGCCGCCGCCAGCTCGCCCGGCTTGTTGGCGTCATAGAGAATCAGCGGATGCAGATTGCCGTCGCCGGCATGGAACACGTTGGCGACGCGCAGGCCGAAGCGCTCGGACATCTCCGCCATGCGGGTCAGCACCAGCGGCAATTGATGGCGCGGGATGGTGCCATCCATGCAGAGATAGTCGGGCGAGATGCGCCCGACCGCCGGGAACGCCGCCTTGCGCCCGGCCCAGAAGACCAGCCGCTCCTGCTCCGACTGGCTGACGCGGAGGGAGCGCGCGCCTTTCGCTTCCGCGATCGCGGTCACCCGACCCATCAGCTCGTCGACCTCGGCCGCGGTGCCGTCGAGTTCGACGATCATCAGCGCCTCGACGTCGAGCGGATAGCCGGCATGGACGAAATCCTCGACCGCATGGATCGCCGGCCGGTCCATCATCTCCATGCCGGCGGGGATGATGCCGTCGGCGATGATTGCGGCGACCGCCGCGCCCGCCGCCTCGTTGCTGGCGAAGCCGGCGAGCAGGGCGCGTGCGGTCGGCGGCCGCCGCAGCAGGCGCACGGTCACTTCCGTCACCACGCCGAGCAACCCTTCCGAGCCGGTCAGGATGCCCATTAGATCGTAGCCTGCGGCGTCGAAATGCTTGCCGCCGACACGGATCACTTCGCCGTCGATCAGCACGACCTCGAGGCCGAGCAGGTTGTTGGTGGTGAGGCCGTATTTCAGGCAATGCACGCCGCCGGAATTCTCCGCCACGTTGCCGCCGATGCTGCAGGCGATCTGGCTCGATGGATCGGGCGCGTAGTAGAAGCCGGCATCGGCGACCGCGTGGCTGATGGCGAGGTTGGTCACGCCCGGCTGCACCACGGCGCAGCGGTTCTCGAGATCGATGTCGAGGATGCGGTTGAACTTGCCCATGCCGAGCAGGACGCCATCGCCCAAGGGCAGCGCGCCGCCGGAAAGCGAGGTGCCGGCCCCGCGCGGCACCACCTTGATGTTGCGCGCACGGCAATAGTGCAGCACGGCGGCGACCTCGGCGGTATTCGCCGGCAGCACCGCGATCAGGGGCGGCTGGCGATAGGCGGTCAGCGCGTCGGTCTCGTAGGCCTTCAGCGCCGCCGGAGCGCTGATGACCGAATCCGGCGCCAGCAACCTGCGCAGGTCGGCCTCGATCCGCGCCCGATCGGCAATGACCGCCTGATCCAGTTCCGGCATCAGCAGCATAACAGGCCCGCTCCCAGAATCACGACGGCGTTAATATGGAACCGGATGGCGCCGCGCGAAAGCGAATTGGCCAAACGAAAACCGCGCCGACCTTGCGGCCGGCGCGGTTGATTTCGTCAAAGCGGCGAGCTTGCGCTCAAGCCGGGCGATACTCAGCCCTGGCGCGCCTTGTAGCGCGGGTTGGTCTTGTTGATCACATAGACCCGGCCCTTGCGACGCACGACGCGGCAATCCTTGTGCCGGCGCTTCGCCGATTTCAGCGAGTTGATGATCTTCATGGGTCGGTCCTCAATATCCGGTAGCTCGGTCGGGCCGGGAACATAGAGACTGGCATCCAACCTGTCAACTTGCGCCCGATGCCGCTCAACATTTTGATTTCCTTGAGGAAATCTACCAGTTCGACATCATCGGGGTGGACCCCATCTTGATTCCGTAGAACCGGTAGACCCGGAGTGACCCGGCTTCCATGGCGGCGACCCGCCGGCCCCAGGCCTCGGCGGCCTTGAGGAATTCCTCGGGGAAGGTCCGGATCACCGACTTGCCCTCGCGCGACTTGGTGACCTGGTCCAGCGCCTCGAGCACCATGGCGCGGTACTTGTCGGTGATGTCCTCGCTGACCCGCAGGTCGAATTTCAGCTCGGCGAAGCGCTTCTCGTATTCCGCCTTGGTCCAGAGCGGCGGGACGCCGCCAAGGGCCGATTTCAGCAGCGGATCGTCGGCCGCCACCTTGTCCCCACGCAGGTAGTCCGTCACCGTCAGCTGGCCGCGCGTCTTCAAGGCGTTTTCGAGGCGCGCCAGGATCACCTCGCGCTTGTCGAACTTGTACATCGCCTCCAGCGACAGGATGCAATCGAAGCCGCCCGAGCGCTGGACGAAGTTTTCGTGATCGTAGATCTGGATGTCGGCCTTGCGCTCCAGCCCGGCGCGGGTGGAAAGCTGCTTGCCGAGCTCGGCCAGCGCCTTGTCCCGCTCCACGCCGGTGGTCCAGACGTCGAATTCCTTGACGATGGCGCGCGCGCCGCCGCCCGGCCCGCAGCCGAAATCCAGCACCGACATCGAGTTGTTGATGGCAAAGGGCTTCACCAGTTCGAGCACGAAGGGCGCGCCGCCGGGCCCGTTAAAACCTTCGCCCCAGATCGCGTGCATCACGCGGATGGCGGGGGTTTCCCAGGGCTCCAGCTTGATCAGCGGCGGCGGCTCCGGCGCGGGCGCGGCGGCAAGCTGCGGCTCCCGCCCCGGCCGCGCATCCTGCTGGGGAAGCTCGACTCCTTCCCACCAGGCGAGAAAGCGCTGCTTGAACGGTGCCTTCGGCCCTTCGGCCGCGGGTTTCCGCTTCAATAAGCCCAGGACTGACAAAACCGGCTCTCTATCTCCGCTCGTGCCCGCGCAGCCGGGCCGGGTATGAACATTATATTGATCTTGAGAATGAAAGGGTTAATAACCCCTCAAGCTTCTTCGGCACGATCGGCCACATCACAACCTCGCCCCCGGCAGCCCGCATGGAATCCGCAGCATCGACCGGCGACGGCGGCCTCGCCAAGCATCTGCGCGAAACCGCCCGCCTAGCCGTTCCGGTGATGCTCTCCCGCGCCGGGCTGGTGCTGATGCTGACGGTCGATACGGCCATCGTCGGCCACCTCAGCGCAGCCGGGTTGCAGCTTGCGGCGCTCGGGGCCGCGCTGGTTCCGCAGACCGTCCTGCAGACCGCGGCGGTCGGGCTGCTGATCGGCGTCATCGTGCGCACGGCCCAGCTGGACGGCGCCGGTCGGCAAGCCGAGTGCGGCCAGATCTGGCGCCTGGGGGTGCTGCTGGCGGTGCTGATCGGCGGTGTCTACGCCATGCTGCTGGCCCCCGGCGCCTTCATCCTCGCGGATCTGCTGGGCCAGCCGGCGGCGGTGGCCGCGGCGGGCGGCGGCGTGCTGCAGGTCCTGGGCCTGGGTCTGCCGGGGCTGCTGGTCTACATCGCCTGCGCGCATTTCCTGGAGGGCATCAATCGCCCAGTACCGCCAATGCTGCTGATGCTGGCGGCCAACCTGCTGAACGCGGGCGCCGCCTATGTGCTGGCCACCGGCGCGATGGGGCTGCCGGCATTGGGCGTGCTGGGCGTCGCGATCGCCACCAGCGCGACGCGCTGGGTGCTTGGCCTGGGCGGCGTGCTGCTGGTCCTGCTCCTGGTCGACCGCCGGCGCTACGGCGTCTCGGCCAGGCCGGCGCATGGTTTCGCAGGAATGCTCGCGCTGTTGCGCCTGGGCGTGCCGCTCGCCGCCGCAATCGGGCTGGAAACCGCTTGCTTCGCCATGATCGTGAACATGTCCGGCTGGCTCGGCCCGGTGTCGCTCGCCACCATGTATGCGGCGATCAACTACACCAGCTTCGTCTACATGCTGACCATCGGCATCGCCACGGCGGCAGCGGTGCGGGTGGGCAATGCCGTTGGCCGCGACGACTGGCGCAGCGCCCGGCACGCCGGCTGGATGGCGGTGGGCATGGCCGGCGGGGTGATGGCCGCCGCCGGACTGCTGACCGCCCTGCTGGCCGGGCCGGCCGCACGCATCCTGACCAGCGATCCGGCGGTGCTCGCCGACCTGGTGCCGCTGCTGGCCGGGATCGTCAGCCTGCTGGTCATCGTCGACAGCCTGCAGGGCGTGCTCATGGGCGCTTTGCGCGGCTGCGCCGATACCCTGGTGCCGACGGCGATTTACGGCGTCAGCTTCTGGCTCATCGGGGTGCCCGCCGGCTATTGGTGGGGCTACCGGCACGGGATCGGCCCGGATGCCCTGACCTGGTCGCTGATCGCCGCCCTGGGCGCGGCGACGCTGGCGCTCGGCTGGCGTTTCCAGGCGCTTTCAGCCCGGCGGGCAAAGGGATAGGGCGACCGCGCACGGCGCCCGGGCAAAGCTTTGTTAACGGGTCGACGTCACTATCCCCGGGACATCCAGCACCGGGGACCTTGCCAGCAATGCATTCGCCCAAACCCGACCGCCGTCAGCGCCCGCGCGGCCACGCGGATCGACGCGCATTTCCACGCTATGCGATTGATCTTCCAGCATACCTATCGATCAACGGACAATCGGCGCCGTGCAAGCTGGTGGATGTCTCGGCCGGCGGCGCGCTGCTGCACACGGACCGCCACGTGGCCGTCGGCGACCTTGTCTCGGTCGACCTGCCGCATTGCGGCCCCGCCATCGGCACAGTG